>CAKQNZ010000139.1 GCA_934255435.1 uncultured Clostridia bacterium
CTGCATAGCAGCAACATGTGTGCAAAGAAATCAAAGATTTCGTCTTGCACACTTTTTTTATGACCTGCCCAAATCTTGAAGTTATATCCCAGCAAACTTGTGAGCTGAGGAAGGTCTCATGCAAACATCGAAGTGCTTTAGCACGTGGCGGTGTACTGCGTGATTTGGCGCGCAGGTCAAACACAGAAATTGCAGAGCTTTAGCTCGTGGCAATTTTTCAGTGTAATGGTGTTACCAAATCATAGAAGATAAGGAGAACAAGGATATTGAGATCACTGACATCGGTTGAAATTTTAGAAAAAGTATCGGATTCAGGCGTTGCTAAAGCGAATTCGAGCATATGGAAGTTGTTTTTACTGGCGGTGCTGGCAGGTGCATTCATCGCATTCGGAGCCAACGGCTCGATGACAGTCTCTTTCGGGCTGCTGTCAGATCCGGATCCGTTGACATTCGGCATAGGCAAACTGGTGTCTGCCGCAGTGTTCCCGGTGGGACTCATGATGGTAGTGCTTTGCGGAGCAGAGCTTTTCACAGGCAATACTCTGATGGTGACAGGACTGCTTGACGGCAAGATAAAAGTATCAGGAATGCTTAAAAACTGGATAATAGTATACATAGGCAATTTTGTCGGAGCACTGCTCATAGCAGCACTGATAAACTATTCAGGACTGCTGGAGAGCGGCGGAGGTATGCTTGGAGCATTCGTTGTCAAAACGGCTGCAGCCAAGACGAGTCTGAGTTTCGGCAGAGCTTTCGTACTGGGCATGATGTGCAACTGGCTGGTCTGCCTGGCTGTATGGATGTCCACCGGTGCTACAGAGACGATAGGCAAGATATTCTCGATACTTTTCTGCATTGGACTTTTCGTCCTTTCGGGGTTTGAGCACAGTATCGCAAACATGTACTTCATACCTGCAGGAATAATGGCATCGGGAAACAGTGCTTTCGTCGATCTGCTGGGTACTGATATCTCGGGGCTTACAGTATCAGGTTTTCTCACGAACAATCTGCTGCCGGTAACACTTGGCAATATAGTCGGAGGATGCGGTTTTGTCGGCGTCATGTACTGGGTATGCCACAGGAAAGGTAAATAAGAGGATATTATAATATGAAAAGAATTGCGATCATAGACGGCAACAGCCTGATAAACAGGGCTTATTATGCAATGAGGAACCCGATGATAACGAAAGAAGGGATCTATACCCACGGTATATTCGGTTTCCTTAATATGATGGATAAGATAAGACGTGACTACGAGCCTGAATATATGGCGATAGCTTTTGATATGAAGGCACCTACATTCAGACACAAGGCATATGAAGAATACAAGGCAGGCAGGAAAAAAATGCCGCCGGAACTTGCTATGCAGATACCGCTGCTGAAAGATATCCTCAGTGCTATGAATATAAAGCAGATCGAACTTGAAGGCTTTGAAGCTGACGATATCATAGGCACAGTGGCAAGAGAAGCAGAAGAAAACGGTCTTGAGCCATATATAATAACAGGTGACAAGGATGAGCTGCAGCTTGCAACAGATGTTGTAAAGGTAATAATCACACGCAAGGGAGTATCCGAATTCGAGATATACGACAGGCAGGCGATAGTAGACAAATACGATTTCACGCCTTCCCAGTTCATAGATTACAAAGGTCTGATGGGCGATCAGTCGGACAATATCCCGGGTATCCCTGGAGTAGGTGAGAAGACAGCATCGAAGCTCATACTGGAATTCGGAAGCGTTGAGAACCTCATAGAAAACTACGAGACAATAAAACAGAAAGGTCTTCGTACAAAGGTAGAAGAAAATGCACAGCTTGCAATGATGAGCAAACGCCTGGCAACGATAAATGTCAATGTTCCTTTAGACATAGACTTTGACGAGTTCCTGCTAAAGGAGCCGGATTACGACAAGCTGATAGAACTTTACAGGAAGCTTGAATTCAACAAGTTCCTGAAGAAACTCAAAGTCACAGCGAATGATATATCAGCTTCAGAAACAGCAGAAAAAACAGTATACAAAGATACGTCCTCCTTTGACAGGGTGCTTGTAAGCAGTGACAGAGAACTTGAAGACATCAGACTTGAGGGAGAGACTGTGATCAAGGTCTTCGGAGACGGCAGCCACCTCAGGACTCCTGTGATAGAAGGTATCGCTGCAATAAACTGCGACAGGTACTATTATTTCGACTGCTGCAGCATAAGCGGTATATATGACTGGCTGGCATCCCGGGATATATCCTTTACAGGTCATGATTTGAAGAATGATTATTATATGCTGATGAGCCGGGGCATGGACAGATTCGATACTGATTTCGATACTGCCGTAGTACAGTATGTCATCGATTCCGGCAGGAGTAGCTACAGTCTGTCAGCTCTGTCCAATGAATATCTGCACACCTCTGTGAAAGACGAAAAAGAGTTCGACTCAGAAAACAGCCAGGTAGATCTCTTTTCTGATAATGTACGATCATATATGGATTACGGATTCGAGGTGTGTTCCGCTGTTCTGAACCTCAGGGAAGCCCAGAGCGATATACTCAGGAGGGAAGGCCTTGAAAAGGTAGCATATGAAGTGGAGATGCCTCTTGTGGAAGTCATGGCTGCCATGGAGCATGAAGGCGTCAGGACAGACAGGGCGTATCTGGAAGAGTTCGGAAAGACGCTTTCAGAAGAGATCGACAGGATCTCAAAAGAGATAATAGATATGGCAGGAGAAGAATTCAATATAAACTCGCCTCAGCAGCTTGGCGATATCCTCTTCGAAAAACTCGGACTTCCTGCAGGCAAGAAAACAAAACGTGGATATTCCACCAGTGCGGACATCCTTGAAAAAATAAAGGACAAGCATCCTATCGTTCCGGCTGTGCTGGAGTACAGGACCCTGGCAAAGCTCAAGAGCACATATATAGATGGTATGATACCGCTGATAGATCCTGAAGATGACAGGATACATGCACATTTCAACCAGACTGTGACTACGACAGGGCGTATCAGCTGCACAGAGCCGAACCTCCAGAACATACCTGTAAGGCAGGAGCTTGGCAGGAAGCTCAGGAAAGCATTCATACCTGATGATGAGTCATGTATGCTGGTGGGTGCCGATTATTCACAGATCGAACTCAGAGTACTGGCACATATGTCCGCAGATGAAGGTCTGATACATGCTTTCAACAACGGCGAGGATATACACAGAGCGACAGCAGCCAATGTGCTGGGCGTTCCGGAAAAAGATATAACCATAGAAGAGCGCAGCCGGGCCAAAGCCGTCAACTTCGGTGTGATATATGGCATGAGCTCCTTCGGGCTGTCCAGTGAGCTGAATATAACAAGAAAAGATGCTGATGAATATATAAAGGCATATTTTGAAAAGCATGACGATGTAAAGAGATTCATGGATTCACAGGTCAGCTTCTGCAGAGAAAACGGCTATGTGACCACGATAATGGGCAGAAAAAGATATATCAAGGAGATAAATGCATCTGCATATGTGGTACGTCAGGTAGGAGAGCGCCTTGCGATGAACACGCCTATACAGGGCAGTGCAGCCGATATAATAAAGATCGCCATGATAAAGGTGTACAGAGCACTCAGGGAGCATGGACTGAAGTCCCGTCTGATCCTGCAGATACACGATGAACTGATAATAAATGCTCATGATGACGAGCGTGCAGCTGTGGAGAAACTGCTGACAGAGAACATGGAGTCTGCATTCGAGCTGGCAGTAAGTCTAAAGGCAGATCTCAATGAAGGTATGAACTGGTACGATCTGAAATGATGTAAAAGAAGCTGCATATGTGCAGATTGAAACCATAACAACAAAAAGGTGCGGAGACATATTTTAGAAAAATTGTCTTCCGCACCTTTTCTGTATCATGATATATTTCGTCTGCAGACTTTTGCTACTTTATATCTGATGCCAGCTTTTCTTCATAATGTATCAGGTTCATCAGAGCTGCCTTGCCTGTACTGCTGAGATTGCAGTGGTATGAAATGATATTGGCATTCTTTGATTTAGAGGCGAATATATCACATTCACTGCTTTTGAGGACAGCTGACGGTTCATTTTCTCCAAGACTCA
This sequence comes from uncultured Clostridia bacterium, assembly GCA_934255435.1. Classification (GTDB taxonomy): domain Bacteria; phylum Bacillota; class Clostridia; order Peptostreptococcales; family Anaerovoracaceae; genus Lentihominibacter. Next base: position 4,079 of record CAKQNZ010000139.1, read on the forward strand.
GAGATTTTCTGAAGAAAGCTCCCGGCTGGCTGCCTGACTTCCAGGTCATGGATGTATCACTGCTTTTGTAATTGATGTTGCAAAGACCTGATGTCGTGCTGAACATGCCGGACATCTCAGACAAAGTGCTTTTGTCAAGGCTTCTTGCGTCTATTGCAGCCTTGAATCTGCCGCCGGATATGGATATCGAGGTGATATCCGATACTGCAATGACTTCACCTGTATCGTCATCTTGTTTGAATATACCCGTTTTGAGTGTATACATCAGGCTGATGATATTATCGCTGGACTGGTTGGTCATAACTCTGGATGGCATGGATGTTTCGGTCATGGTATACACGAAGCTGTCCTGCAGCTTGTCGAATCTGTTTTTCATGCTTTCGTATGAGCTGTTGAATTTCTTGGTGAAGCTGTCGATATTGTTGTCGTCTATGATAACAACAGCAGTAGCCGATCTTGGTATATGTCCGTCTGATACGTCACATTTGAATGAGGCTACCTGGAACAGCTTGCCGGAACTTTTCTGTGATGCCAGCAGATTGCCTATGACATTAACCGGGTTAGGATAGTCATTGTCTGTATCGAAAGGATCTTTATTGTCAGACATGGACATTGTAATGGTGTACGCATTGGAATACTTTGGCGATGTATATCTGATTGTCGAACTCATAGTACCTCTGAGGGTGTATGCCCCAGATGTATAGAGACCGAGCTGCTTGCTGTATTCGAGGTTGATGAAGTTGTCTGAACTGCAGAGCGACGAAGGCAGTTCATTTGCTCCTGTGTATTCTCCCGAATCATCTTCGGTGACGATGAGATTTATCGTGCCGTGTTCATCGGCACCCATAAGTGCAGTCATGCCTATTGCCAGCGTTTCCATTGAATTTTTGAAATCTCCGGTCTTGACAGAACACTGCATTGTCATATCCTGAGCTTTTTTCATGCCGGATGTCGCAGGGTTAGTTATCATGATGTAGTGATCACCTGATTTCGTGATCTTGAGACTGTTTTTCTGAGCCCATGATCTCAGATATTCCGAAACAAGTGAATATTCGCCTTTATCTCCGGAAAAATTGGATTCAAGTTCTTCGTAGGTCGGCTGAAGAGCTTCTTTGAGCACCTGTTCTCTGGTGGCTTCGCCTGTTGAGCAGCCGCTTAGTAAGAATGAAAAAATCAGGGCAGAAACCGAAATAACTGCTAAAAAACGCTTCATTTGTGATATTTCTCCTTGTTAATCTATGTAAATGCTAATATAATGT
>CAKQNZ010000140.1 GCA_934255435.1 uncultured Clostridia bacterium
GTACAGACGCACCAATCATTATGAGATAGGCTCTCAGCTCGATATCTTTGATTATATATGAGATCTTGCCTGTGGCGAGATAATGATACAGTACAAAATTCACTGATGCCAGTATGCAGAAGACACATATGACCACTTCGACATATATGCTGTTGTAGTATGCGATGCCTTCAGGGTGCACCATAAGACCACCTGTACTGATACTGCCCATAGTGGTGATGAGCGCATCAAACGCAGGCATTTTGCCGGACAGCAGCATGAAGAATTCGATGAGTGTGAATGCAAAATATGTGATATACAGTATCTTGGCAGAATCGCTTATCCTGACTGTCATCTTTTCAAGGACAGGTCCCGGAGTCTCAGCTCTGGCGATAAACTGTCCGTTGATGCCCAGCGCCGGCAGTATGGAAATGACGAATACCAGTATCCCCATACCTCCGAGCCAGTGGGAGATGGCTTTCCACAGTATCAGTGCATTGGAAAGAGCCGCATGGCTGGCGGTGCAGCCTGTAGTTGTGAATCCCGAAGTGGATTCAAAGAACGCAGTGGTGAAACTGTCTGTGAATCCAGAAAAATAATAAGGGAAAGCTCCCAGGAACGATGAAAGGACCCAGCAGCAGGTCACGATGATATACCCTTCCCTGGGTCTGAATCTGGCGTACTTTGAACTGAGTGTGGCAGACAGGAACGCACCTGCAAGTATTATCACCGGTGCACATTTTCTGAAAGCCTGTGCACTGTCATGGTCACCTGAAACTTCGGCGTACACCCATGGTATCACCATGGATATTCCGATGATAAGGATGATCACTCCAAGTATCCGTATTATAGCTTTGTAGTTTATGACCGTTCTTGACATCTGTACCTCCGGCTGAAAATATTTCTAGTGATCAGGATTCCAGAACCGCGGGAATATGAGGATGAACATGGTGTAAAGTTCAAGCCTTCCTGCCAGCATATATATTGAAAGCACCAGTTTTGAAAGCGAGGACATGCCTGCGAATGTTTCCGATGGTCCGATGGAACCGAATCCCGGACCGACATTCCCCAGACATGTTATAACTGATGAAAAGCATGTAGTCATGTCTGCATTCTCGAAAGATATGATGAACGCACCGGAAAACACCAGTATGATATACAGAAATGTATGGTTTGCGATGGCTGATACCGTATCGCTGGATACAGTCTTGCCATTGAGTTTGACGCTTTCTATTACATTGGGATGCAGCTTGGTGGCGATACCCCTTCTGATGAGTTTCATCAGTACAGCAACTCTTATCACCTTGAGTCCGCCACCTGTGGATGATGAACATCCTCCTATGAACATCAGCATCAGTATCAGCGCCTGGCAGACCGCCGGCCATGTCTCATAGTCAGCTGTGGAATATCCGGTGGTGGTGAGTATGGACGCAACCTGGAAAAAAGTATCTGACAGCGCCAGCTTAACGGAGTCATAAGTGCCGCTTATCATCAGTACTGCAAATATGAACATTGAAACGCCGAAGAATATCATAAGGTAAAGTCTCAGCTCGAAATCCTCGAACATGGAGCGGATACCATTCCTGAATGCAGTGAAAAACAGGTTGAAGTTTATGCCGCACAGCACCATGAACACAGTGATCACGATATTGATATATAGGCTGTTGAAATGTCCGATGCTTGAATTGTATGATGAAAGACCTCCTGTGCCGACAGAGCCGAATGTGTGTATCAGCGCATCGTAAAGATCCATGCCTCCGAAGAGCAGCAGGATAGTTTCAACTATAGTGAAAACAAGATATATGATATACAGTCTTTTGGCTGTATCGGACATCTTGGGCGTGATCTTGTCAAGGGAAGGTCCCGGAGCTTCGGATACTGCTATATTCTGACCGCTTATACCCAGCGAGGGCATAAGTGCGATGGCGAATACCAGTATACCCATGCCACCGATCCAGTGGGTGAAGGATCTCCAGAAAAGGATACCCCTGGGAAGTATTTCAACATTGTTAAGTATCGTCGAGCCGGTAGTGGAAAATCCTGAACATGATTCAAAGAATGCATCGAAAGGATCAGTTATCGCTCCGGTAACAATGAAAGGAAGTGCACCTATGGCAGCTGCCAGGAGCCAGCATATTGTGACAATAAGAAAACCGTCCCTTACCTTAAGCTGTTTTACAGAACTGGAACACAGCTTTATCAGTGCGACTCCGGTTATGAAGCACAGCATCATTATCAGGAAAAATGGTCTGTATACGGAAGTATCATCGTATACCAGTGATACCACAAAAGACGGTAACATAGCAATGCTTATTACTGCCAGGTTTATTCCTATTATTCTGAAAACAGAACTTATACTAAGATTCATGACTATCCCCCGGGTCACTTCCTGAACATATTGAAACGTCCGGATTCCTTTAGAAGTTTTTCTGTGCTTGAAATATCGCTGAGCAGACTCAGGAGTATCACTTTATCGTCTTCAAGTATCACCGTGTCTCCGTCAGGGATTATCACTTTTGAACCTCTGTGTATAGCAGCTATTATTATGCTGTTGGGAAGTTTCAGTTCTTTGATCGGCCTGCCGATTATCTTCATGTGTGAAGTGGCAATTATCTCCATTATTTCAGCCTGCCCCTGTATCAGCTGAGAAGACAGGACTTTTTTGGAACCCTGCACGAAACGCATGATATTGCTGGTGGTTATGTCCAGTGGGTTCAGTGCCATATCGATACCCATACGGGAAATTATCTGCGCATAACTTGTCCTGCTGACCTTGGCTATGACTTCCTCTACGCCGTGCTGCTTTGCAGTTAGCGCCAAAAGAAGATTGTCCTCATCATAGCCTGTCGCTGTTACGACAGCATCCATGAGATCGAGGTTCTCATCTTCCAGAAGAGAAAGATCCGTAGCATCACCATGGAGTATCATGACGTCTTCAAGGTGCGTTGAGAGATAGTGGCAGCGATCCTTATCCTTTTCGATAACCTTTACAGCAGCACCGAATTCAGCAAGTCTTTCCGCAAGATAGAATCCTGTCTTGCCGCCGCCTATTATCATTACCTTCTGTATATCTGTATACTTGCCACGCTCATGGACTTTGCTGTTGAGCTCAAGTATCGAGCCCTTTTCGCCCATGACATAGAGACAGTCGTCTTCCAGTATTTCTGTTTCGCCGTGGGGGATGATGACCTTGCCGTTTCTGGATATACCAACAATGAGCATATCAGGAAGTATGTCAGAGACTCCATTTATATGCTGCCCGATGAGCTTCGGGTATTTGTCGGCATCGAATTCTATCAGGGATGCATTGCCGCTTGAGAAAATACCGTTGCTGAGTGTATATTTTTCTGCAAGATACTTGTATATTTCAAGGGTTATACCCAGATCCGGGTTTACGATATGATCGATACCCATGGCATCCTTTATGAAAGTCAGCTGCTGCATATGCTCAGGGTCACGGACCCTGGCTATGACCTTCTTGCAGCCCAGCTTTTTGGCAAAGGAAGCTATGACAATATTGGTTTCATCATTTCCCGTACATGCGATAAGGAAATCATAGGTAGATATGTTTATACGCCTCAGTATCCTTGTTTCCTTAGCATTGGCGTTGATAGTCATGACGTCATACATGGAATTTATTTTCTGGAGCCATGACTCGTTTGTATCTATGATCGTTACGGCATGGTCTCCGCCAAGCAGAGCTTCGACAACTTTTATACCAAGTTTGCCGGCGCCAACGATTACTACTTTCATTTGCTTAACCTCATAATCTTGAATAATGTCCGTAACCCTGTAAAAAACACAGTCCAAACATCATCATTGTACCACTAACGGCTGAAATTACAATATATATTTGCAAGAATCATGCAAATATATTAGAATAAGAAAAAAGATTCGTTTTGAAAGGACGCAGTTTTATGAAGATAAAAAGATTCACAGGAGGCGTACTCGAAAGCAATGGGTATGTGGTTTACAATAACGAGGGCGGAAACTGCATAATAATAGATCCTGGTTATTCTCCGAAAGTATTCATAGATTTCATGAAAAAGACAGGTCTGACGCTCAAAGGCATAGTGCTGACGCACCGCCATTACGACCATACAGGGGCGGTGAAGCGCATCAGCAGCGAGACAGGATGTCCTGTATATCTTCACAGAGAGGACTGCGACATGTATGGGGAGCCGGTGGATGTTTACATGGAGGACGGTGATGTCATAGACGTGGATGACATATCGCTGCAGGTGATCCATACTCCGGGACATACAAGAGGCAGCGTCTGCATATATTCGGAGAAAGACAGAGTATGTTTCACAGGAGATACCATATTCAATGTGGATCTTGGGCGTACCGACCTTGAGGACGGATCCGAGGAGCAGATGATAAGGACTGTTACTGATATAATCGACAGATGGCCTAACGACATAATGATATACCCCGGTCATGGAGACGGCTGCACTATGAAAAAAGCAAGGCAGATAAACCGGGAATTCACAGATATAATAGAAAGATACGCCTGAGCAGACTCTGCGACAGGATAATGAAAAGAAGGTGGTAAGAATGGCAATAAAACTTGTGGCCCTGGATCTGGATGGGACTACTCTGAATAATGACAGAGTGATAAGCGAACGCACGAGAAATGCGTTCAGGGAGGCAGACGCCAGGGGCGTGAATATAGTGATAGCTACAGGACGCCCGTTTTCAGCGCTTCCGAAGGATGTGTTCGAAATAGATGCTATAAGATATGTGCTGACATCTAACGGAGCATCGATAACAGATCTCAGGGAAAACAGGACTTTTTACGAGAACTGTCTGTCGCCGGCTGCCGTGGAAAATGCAGTATCGCTTCTGAGAACACATCCGTATATAATAGAATGTTTCATCAAAGGCACTGCATACATCGAAAAATGGTACTACGAGCAGGTGGAGCGGACTCATGAGAGTTTCAAGAGCGTCAGCTACATACTTGAGACACGAAATCCTATCGACGGTATATACGATTTCATGCTGGAAAATAAAAACCACATTGAAAATATAAATGTCAACTTCGAAGATGTTTCGGAGAAACCGGCGATGAAAGAAAAGCTTATGAAACTCTCTGAAGTAACGATAACCAGTTCGTTCCCGCATAACCTGGAGATCGGAGGCGCCACTACCAGCAAGGCACAGGCGTTGTCCGAGATGGGTAAGCTCCTTGGCATATCTGCCGGTGAAATGATGGCGGCAGGAGACAGTCCCAATGATATCGCAATGCTGAAGGCAGTAGGATTCCCTGTGGCAGTAGGGAATGCTGAGGACGAAGTAAAGGCAGCAGCGAGATATGTAGCAC
>CAKQNZ010000141.1 GCA_934255435.1 uncultured Clostridia bacterium
GGGGAGCTCCTTACAAGACGCCTTACACGGTACCTGAATCCACAGTTTCGTTCAACTTCACCAAAGAAGTGCATCAGACTGTACAGAAATGGCCGGAATGTTTCGGCGTATGGGAGACGGTAACAGAATTCGTACAGGAAGAAGATGAAAATACACTGGGAGCCATCTCAGAAGCAGGAAAGAACAACTTGCCGGTATTCGGATGCGCTCCGATGGCAACAGGAAAGAAACTCAACGCATACCTCTGCAGCGGCGTGCGCCTCGACCACGAAAGCTACGACCACGTCGAAGTAGTCGAAAAGATGAGAAAGGGTATGCACATGCTCATCCGTGAATCCTGTGTCACACATTTCCTTGCAGAAAATATACGTGCAGTGACAGAAGTAAACCCTTATCTTGCAAGAAGAGTCAGCTTCTGCACCGACGATGTGACTGCAACAGATATACTTGAAAAAGGACACATGGACAATCTTGTGCGTCTTGCCATAAAGGCCGGAGTAGAACCGATGACAGCTATACAGATGGCAACTATCAACAGTGCCGAAGCATACCGCATCGACCACCTGGTAGGCTCCATATGTCCGGGAAGGACTGCCGACATCCTGTTCGTTGAAGACCTGCAGGATTTCAAGGTAGACGAAGTAATGACAAACGGCAGCATGGTAGCTAAGGACTACAAGCTGACATACGATCTGAAAGCACCTGCAAGAAGCCCTATCTTCAAAGGCGAGCTCAAGTGTGCAAAGACCACTGCCGATGATTTTTCATATCATGTGCCGATCAGAAACGGCGAAGCCAAAGTCCTCAGCATGGACGTGAAGGGACCTTTCGTACGCAAGAGAAGAGACGTAGTGCTCCAGGTAAAGGACGGCGTCGTACAGCCTGACACAGAACAGGACGCCATCATGGTATCAGTGCTGGAGCGTTTCGGCAGGAACGGCAACAAGTCTCTGGCCTTTTGCTCAGGCTGGAAGCTGAAAAAAGGTGCTATGGCGTCAACCAACGCCCCTGACGACAACAACCTCATTGTGATGGGTGCAAATGCAGAAGATATGTCCTTTGCAGCTAACTACCTCATCGAGCAGGGCGGCGGACAGGTAGTCGTTGAAGACGGCAAGGTAATAGAATTCCTGCCTCTGCCTGTAGGTGGCATCGTAAGCGATGAAGAGCCCGAAACAGTAGCAGCACAGGAAGCGAAGATAGACGAAGCAGCACGTTCGCTGGGTTCAGATCTTCCTAACCCGATGATGTACATGTTCTTCCTGCCTATCACAGCTATCCCTGACTACGCACTGACAGATGCAGGCCCTGTGGACTACTGTGCACTCACTACATACGATCCTATCCTTGAACTTACAGAAAAATAGAGGCGGACAATGAACAGAGAAGAACTGAAAAAACTGATACTGACTGCCGGCGGCAGGATCAAGGCCGACACAGTCATAAAAAACTGCAAAGTGGTAAATGTTTTCAGTGGCAGGATCGTCGAAGGAGATATAGCCATATGCGACAGTCAGATCGCAGGAGTCGGCTCCTACGAAGGCGAAAACGAGATCGATGCCGGAGGGCGCTACGCTGCTCCCGGCTTCATCGACAGCCATATCCATATCGAATCCTCGTACCTGAGCCCTGAGGAACTTGGCAGGATACTTGTTCCCCACGGGGGCACCACCATCATTGCAGATCCTCATGAGATCGTCAACGTGCTGGGCATAAAAGGTCTCGACTATATGATGAGGGCTGCAGAAAACACGAAACTCGATATAAAATACATGCTTCCATCCTGTGTTCCGGCAACGCCTTTCGAGCATGCCGGCGCAGTGATAGACGCAGCAGATATGGAGGACCCTGTTCTCAGAGACAATATTCTTGGTCTTGGAGAATTCATGAACTTCCCCGGAGTAATAAATGGAGACGACAGCACTCTCGACAAGCTGCTGGTGGCAAAAAATGCAGGCAAACTCATCGACGGTCATTCCCCCGGACTTTCCGGCAAAGCACTGAACGCATACTGTGCAGCCCGCATCAGAGCCGACCACGAATGTGAGACTGCAAAGGACTTCGAAGAGCGACTTGACAACGGCATGTATGTGATGCTCCGCCAGGGTTCCGCATGCAGGAACCTGCTGACAATGCTGCCTGCTGTGACGCCGGAAAACAGCCGCAGAGTGATCTTCTGCTCCGATGACAGACAGCCTAAGACCATACTGAAAGAAGGTCATCTGGACAATCACCTGAGGATGTGCGTCGCTGAAGGCGTTGACCCTGTGACAGCCATCCGTATGGCGACTCTGAACGCAGCAGAATGTTTCGGTCTCGACGACCGTGGCGCCATAGCGCCGGGATACCGTGCCGACATCGTGCTGCTGGACGATCTTAAAGACTTTGCGATAGACAAGGTATGGACAGCAGGCGAACTGACAGCAGAAAACGGCAGATACCTGCCTGAGATCGTAAAAGAAGACATCACGCCAGTCATGGGCAGCATCCACCTGAAGGATTTTTCAGCAGAAAAATTCAGGATGCACCTTTCAGGAAGCAGAGTCCACACCATCGAGATACAGCCCGGCGGAGTCGTTACGAAGAAATCCGTCGATGATATAAACGTAAAGGACGGAGAGTTCGTCTTCGACCCTTCCATCGATATAGCAAAGGTAGCCGTAGTGGAAAGACACCAGATGACAGGCAACGTAGCATGCGGATTCCTCAAAGGATACGGCATCAAAACCGGCGCAGTGGCACTTTCCGTAGCCCATGACTCGCACAATATCATTGTGGTGGGAATAAGCGACGAGGAAATGGCTTTCGCTGTAGAGTCCCTGAAAGAGCAGAGCGGCGGAGTCGTCCTTGTAAACGGCGGCAAAGTCATCGAAAGCATGCCTATGCCGATAGCAGGACTGATGAGCGATCAGACTGCAGAATGGGTGGATGAAAAGCTGACAGCCCTTCATGAAAAAGCCTATAATGTGCTGGGCGTCAACGCTGACGTAGAGCCGGTGATGACCCTCTGCTTCATGTCACTGGCGGTGATACCGGAGCTGAAACTCACAGATGAAGGACTTTTCGATGTAACACAGTTCAGATTTATAGATGTAGAATGTCAGGAGAAAACGATAGATGAATAGCCATACGGGTACAGTCCCGTTTTTCAGAAGAGGCGATATCGGAGGCCTCACATATATTGTCACAAATAATATAGTAAATTATCTCATAGTCATCGCTACTCTCAGCGGCGTGCTGAAATGGCCGGACAAAGTTGTTTTCGGCTATGTCATCCCGGGCATGTCCATCGGACTGTTTCTGGGATGCTGCTACTACGCATGGATGGGATACAAATTATCTAAAAAAGAAGGGCGTCCGGATGTGACAGCTCTGCCGTCGGGAGTTTCCACCACGGCTATGTTCGTAATGCTCTACGGTGTGATAATGCCCCTGAGCTATGCAGTGGAAGACCCTATGATAGCATGGTCAGCCGCCATGGCTGCATGTTTCCTGGGAGGCACCATCGAATTCATCGGTGGCCTCGTAGGTCCATGGATGAAAAAACGCATACCGAGAGCTGCGCTGCTGGGTACAGTTGCCGGCATTGGTTTCATATGGATGGCAACAGAAGGTGTCTTTGATATTTTCGAGGATCCGATACTTGGTCTTCCCGTGATGCTGGTGGCCATGCTTGGAGTTTTCGGCGTGTATACTTTTCCTAAAAAGGTACCGCCCCTTGTAGTTGCCATCGTTGGCGGCATCGTTTACGCTTTCTGTCTGGGACGCACCCATGTGGACTTCAGCGATATAGGCTTCTATATTCCCAACCCTGTAAACAGCCTCCAGTACATGATCGATGGATTTGCAGTCATCGTGCCTTACCTGGCTGTGATAATCCCTGTTGAGATATACAACTTCATCGAGACTATGGACAATGTGGAAGGCGCCAATGCTGCCGGAGACTCGTACAATGTACGTCAGGCTCAGTTCGCAGACGGTATATTCACGATGATATCAGCCTGCTTCGGCGGCGTCGTTCCTAATACTGTATGGCTTGGCCACGTATCTTTGAAAAGGACCGGCGCTGGTATCGGATATTCCGTGATCGCCGGTATCATTCTGCTGCTGGCAGGTATCCTTGGGATGTTCACTGTGCTGTCTGATATAATACCTAAAGCCATCGTTGCCATTACGTTCCTGTGGTGCGCTGTAGATATGCTTTCCCAGGCTTTCGGAGTCGTGGAAAAGAAATATTATGCGGCTATAGGCGTAGCTATGGTGCCGTCTGTTGCAGACTTCCTTTATACGCAGATAACAGGTGCGGCAGGTCTTGCGGACCTCTGGACGGAGACAGTTCCGTCAGGCATCAACAACTACACTCTTGAAGTATGTCAGAAGCTGCTTGATGCAGGCTGTATGTGGAACGGAGTCGCAGCTGTAAAAGCCGGAGCTATTGTCATAGGCATCCTGCTGGGAACTATGGTGGCATTCATCATAGACAGACGACTGGACAAAGTAGCGATTACGGCATTCGTCGGTGCTGCGCTTTCATTCATCGGCATAATACACAGTGCAGCCATCACCATCAATTTCACGAACCAGTGGGGCATCGGCTACCTTATCATGGGAGTCATCTGCCTGATACTCCACTTCGGCAGGAACAGCTGGTGTAAACCGGATGAAGACATCCTGATGTACATCGACGACCAGACAGCGGACCTTTAAGTAACTGGGCGAGTTTGAATATACAGTAAAAAGGCTGTGGTATCTGATAAATAAATCAGTGCCACAGTCTTTTTGTTTGTTCTTTAACAGATATCATCTGTAATTTATTATTATCGCCGGTACTTTTTACCTTCTTTGATTTATCATTTCCAAAGATACTACTTCGGGATTTTAATTTGTGTACCGCTCGGATACGATTTCTTTTTTGGCTTTCATTGGTACACCATCAGGGGTTTTTACAGCCACTTCGTGCCTGCCGTCCTGCGCTCGGCTCAGCCGTGCTCGGACACTGACAGTCCACCGGACTGTCAGGCCCTTGCACCTTTTTTTCCAAAGAGCCGCAAGGCGATTCGATAGACAGAACGGAGCGGTAAGTTCCTTTCCGGCTGAATCCAGGGAACTCTCGCATGGGATCTTCCGCCAAATCAAAGATTTGGGGATAGGGCTCCAAGCAGCGAACGAAGTGAGTCGGAGTGAACGCAGTGAACGTTGGGTTCGAACCCTTTGCAAGCTTTGCACTAAAAAACAGAGTATCTTTTTGATACTCTGTTTCTCATTGGTACACCATCAGGGGTTCGAACCCTGGACACCCTGAT
>CAKQNZ010000142.1 GCA_934255435.1 uncultured Clostridia bacterium
CGCCGCCTGAAATGAACACCTTGGAGCCGTTCAGCAGGTAATGATCGCCCTTGTCCTCTGCGATGGTCTGCTGCATTGCGGCGTCGGTGCCTGCGTTAGGCTCAGTGAGTCCGAATGCTCCTATCTTCTCTCCCCTGAGCAGGTCAGGAAGATATTTTCTCTTCTGTTCTTCTGTGCCGTATGTGAATATCGGCCAGCAGCACAGTGCGTTATGCGTCTGCACTATAACGCCGTGTGACGGACATATCTTTGATATTTCCTCCACTGCCATGACGTATGTGACATAGTCGAGACCGCTGCCACCGTATTCCTTCGGGAACGGCATGCCCATGATACCCATTTTACCGAGTTTCTTCACGGTCTCCAGCGGATACTCCGCATCCCTGTCCATCTTGTCCAGGATCGGAGCTATCTCTTTCTCTGCGAAGTCTCTGAGCATAGCCTTTATCTCAAGCTGTTTTTCAGAATAACCAAATTCCATTGTTTCTCCTCTCTTTCAGTAGATACAAATACACTTTAATGTTATTATATCATGTCTGGCAGAATATTTGTATAATCTTCACTCACATCTGCGATATTTGGATTTTTCACATATTTTACTGTTGCAAATAAGCATGATAAATCATTAAGTTATTACACCAGACCGGGTGTATCTGATATAATATAAACAAAGTACGGCATTCCGCTGCCGGGACAGGTGTCACTGCCTGTACTGTGCCGGATACAGACCGTGACTCAACAAAAGCAAATCTTGAGCAAGTAAGGGAAACAGGAAAAACAAATGAGAATTTTTGAAAAAAAAGAAAAGGATACTGTCACGCTCAGACTGAGAGGACGACTGGAAGTCAACACCGCTCCTTATCTCAGAGAAGCAATGGAAAAAATCGACCCGGAAAAGGAAAAGCTCGTACTGGATCTGTCGGAACTTGAATATATCTCGGCAGCAGGCGTCAGGGAGCTGATGATATGTCAGACCCGGATGGGTGAAGGCCGGATGGATATAACGAAGATATCCAGATCGCTGATGGAGGTCTTCGAGCTCACCGGATTCGATAACATACTGCCCGTATCGAAAGAAGATGTACAGGTGCCGTCATACATGGGTGTGTCCTTCAAATCGCTGCTGGAGCGCAAGGCCACTATGAAAGGCGACAAGGTGGTCCTGGTGGACCGTGACAGCAGCTGGACATGGAGCCAGATAAACAAATGTGCCCAGATCATGGCAGTGGACCTGTCGTATATGGGTATAAAAAAAGGCACCCGTGTGGGACTTTGCGGAGCCAATTCCGTAGGCTGGATAATATGCTTCTTCGCACTGCAGAAGCTGGGCGCTATGACGGTACTGCTGAATTTCGCACACAAGCCCGCCGAGATAGCAAGGATCTCCGGCCTCGGCGACATCGAATATCTCTGCTACGGCCAGATGACCGCCATGACTGACGAGTTCGAATACATCAAGGAAGTCAGAGCCTGCGACGACAACAGGATCCTGAAATTCTTCAGTATCCAGAACCCTGTGCTGTACCTGCAGCGTCTCGGTGAATATGAGATAGTCAAGGACTACTACCACGAACCAGTGGACGCCGATATGCCAAGCGTCATGCTTTATACATCAGGTTCCACAGGCACACCTAAGGGAGTCATGCTGTCCTCCTACAACCTGCTGCGTTCCGCCGACGTGAGCCGTGAAGCTCAGCAGCTCACCGAAGATGACCGTCTGTGCCAGGCGCCGCCGCTTTTCCATATATTCGGGCTCGTGTTCGGACTGCTCTCTTTCCTCCTGGCTGATGCAAAGGTCTACCTGCCGGAATCCATCCACAGCTCCGATCTTATCAGGACCATCGAGGAAAACAGATGCACTGTCTATCATGCGGTGCCGACCATGATGCTGATGCTGCTGGAAAGCAGTGACTTCAAACCTGAAAAAGTATCGTCTGTCCGCTGCTCCATGCTGGCGGGAGCCCCTACCAGCCCTGCTCAGATGAAGCATATGCAGGAAATGATGCCGGACAACCACTTCATGCAAGTCTACGGTCTCAGCGAGATAGCACCTGCCACTATCACAGAATATGGCGATACTCAGGAACATCTGCTGGATACAGTCGGAAAGCCTGTTATCTGCTGCGAGCTGATGATAAGGGATATAAACACAGGCAAAGAGTGTGCTCCGGGAGAGGTCGGAGAGATCCTGATAAAAGGTTTCAATATGATGCTGGGCTACTACAAGCTGCCATACAGCAGCCAGCCTATAGACAAGGACGGATGGCTCCGCTCCGGTGACCTGGGAACGATAACGGAGGACGGCTATCTGACGATCTCCGGGCGGCTGAAAGAGCTGATAATCAGAGGCGGCGAGAACATCATGCCTAACGAGATAGCCGATGCTGTCGTAAAACTCGATGCTGTCAAGGACGTCAAGGTGGTAGGCGTGCCAAGCGAATTCTACGGTGAAGAAGTCGCTGCCTGCATCAGGCTCCGGGAAGGCGCTGTGTTCGATGAAGACGAGGCAAGGAAGCAGCTGGCTGAAGATCTGGCGAAATACAAGATACCGTCATACTTCTTCTGCTACGACAGCTTCCCTACGCTGCCGAGCGGCAAGATGGACAGCGTCCGCCTGAAAAAAGAAGCTGCGGAGAAAGCCGCTGCACTGGGGAAATAAATGATCTCTCAGCGAAACGCCGACCGGCAAGCCATGACTATCCGGGACAAAAGTGGCTTCGCCACATATTACTTTTGTTGATATTCCGGAAATATCGAAAACTATATTTCCTGCATAATAAAGGAGGCATTGCAGCACGACACTGCAGATACTATAGCGATGCAAAAGAAACTTGAAATTGTGCGTAACGTGACGGAGTTTTCCTGTCTGCTTGCTGTCTGTGCAGTGCTCATGATGTTCATGAGCGGCTGCGCAGGCGTATCCACAGCCACAGAAGATGATATAAAAAGTGCTGTTGAAAAAGGTCTTGAGGCCAGATGGGATTATCAGAACAGTCACAGAGCATATAAGCTCAACAGCAAAGAAACGACGTCCAGCCTGAAAAAATACTATAAGAAGTCCATCGATCAGGAACTGAAATACATCGGAAAATACAAAGACGCCGATTTTGAAAGCGCCGATCTCGGTGACGCAGCTCTCGGATACATAAATAGCCTGGAAAAACAGCAGGATCTGCTTTCCAGCGATATAAAGGATTACTGGACGCTCAAGTACGATCTGAAAGCGTATCAGTGGCACGGGATTAAAGCTTTGAAACAGCTGAACGACATCTGCGGATTCGAATTTTCGGACGACTATCAGATAGAATTCGACCAGATGATGAATGACTCAGACGATGAGAATATGTCTGACGATCCGAAACAGGTCACGGAAGCATTTACGATAGAAAGCCAGACGGTGGAAAACGATAACGGCAGCTGCCAGCCGACGGTAACAGTAAAGAACAACACGGACTTTGCATACGACTGCTATGCACTGGTCTACCGTTTCAGATCAGAAGACGGAACTATCATCGAATCTGGCCTGTACGACTATATCTACAAATTCGAGGCAGGCTCCGAAATGAAGACAATCTACAGCGGACCTGAGCTTAAACCGGGATATACATACGAAGCATACGGATACGCCGTTGAAGAGACCGAAGACGACGAATACGTCGGCGATACGATGAAACTGCCGAAGCCGGTCACCATCAGGGTAACAGAATGATATATCCTCAGGATGAATCATGAATACATACGTTCCAAGCGTCGATCATGCAAGACTATCAGAAACGAGATACCATACTGACTGACCCTCATCAGCCGGTGCGGTATCCCGTTTTTCTTTCGATCATACTATTTCATGATATAAAACTGTCTCGGATCTTTCCACGAATATCCAGATATGACAAACATACATATAGATCTGTCGCCTGTATTTTATGATCCGTTCGTTGTGCTCATATTTTTATTCATTGAACAGCGGTGTTGAGAAGTATCTCTCTGCTGTGTCCGGGAGCACTGTCACAACGGTCTTGCCCTTGCCCAGCTTCTTTGCCAGCTTCAGTGCTGCTGCCACGTTGGTACCGCTGGATATACCGCACATGAGGCCTTCCAGCCTTGCCAGATTCTGTGCTGTAGTGATGGCTTCTTCATCTGTGACTATATAGATCTCATCGAAGATCTGTCTGTTGAGGATCTGCGGTATAAGTCCGTCACCTATACCCATCTGCAGGTGAGTTCCTATATCTCCGCCTGCCAGTATAGCTGCGTTCTCAGGCTCCACAGCCCATATCTCGATGTCCGGATTCTGGGCCTTCAGCACTTCTCCGATACCTGTTATGGTGCCACCTGTTCCTATTCCCGAACAGAATCCGTGTATCTCACCTTCCACCTGCTCCATTATCTCAAGAGCTGTATGGTGTCTGTGAGCCATAGGATTTGCTTCATTCTCGAACTGCTGCGGTACGAAGACCTTTGGATCCTCTTCAGCCATTTTCATGGCAAGCTTCTGGCACTCGTCTATGCACTTTCCTATATTGCCCTCATCGTGTATCAGTCTGACCTCAGCTCCATAGTGTTTCACTATCTTGCGGCGCTCCTCGCTGACCGAGTCCGGCATTATTATTATCGTCTTATATCCTCTCACTGCTCCCACCAGTGCCAGTCCTATGCCCTGGTTGCCGCTGGTCGGTTCAACGATTATCGTGTCTTCGTTGATAAGACCTTTTTTCTCTGCATCCAGGATCATGTTGTATGCAGTCCTTGTCTTTATGGAACCGCCTACGTTAAGTCCTTCGAATTTCACCAGCACGTCAGCGCTGTCCGGCTCCACCATCCTGTTGAGTCTGATCACCGGCGTATGTCCTACAGCTGCCAGCACATTATCATAAATCATTCTACCACTTCCTGTTTTTCATTCTATGCTTTTACTGGGTCGCAGTCCGGGATCGTCCGACCCATGCAATATCACACCTTACTATTGTAGAACAAAAAAATGATACACGCAATAATCAAATCACATATATCATCTCTTATTATATCGACAGCATCCTGCACTTGACTTCATCCTCTGCCGTATATCTCCACCTGCTGCACCATGTGTCCTATATTGCCTTCACCTGCAAAGGTCTGCATGTCGAAAAAGTCTGTGTCTTCAAGCGGTATCCAGCACAGGGGGTGTTTCTCCGGTACGAGGCTGACTTCTCTGTGCAGAGTCCCGACA
>CAKQNZ010000143.1 GCA_934255435.1 uncultured Clostridia bacterium
AGTTTAAACAATCCGGTGTATTCACCAAATTCACGATTATATCTAACAATCCCATAATTTAAAGTATCCATTAAATAATCTTTAAAATCTTCATCATCAATGTTTGTTAAATTAATTTCATCATTTTCGACTATGCCTAGTGATCTTAAATTATTATACGCGTTTTCTAGTGTCTTATCTGTAATATGTTCATTAATGCCTTCTATTCTTTTTAAATCAATAATTCGTTCTTTTATAGCTTGTTCAATTATTAAATATTCATCTAATCTTGCTAAAGGTAATAAATCTTCCATATTATTTATAAATGTAATTTGCTTATCAGTAAACATAGGAATTGAATCTTCATTAATCTTCTTTAAGAAATTATAATATGATTTATTTTTAGAACCATTAAATGTTGATTTAATAATTCTAATCAAATTCTAATGAATTTTCATTGCCTGTATAAAAACCATAAGTTCTTTCGGCGCCAAACACTTTTACAAAAGATTCTTTAGCATCTTTTAATATTGATTCCCTATGAACAATATACAATAATCTTTTTGCACCAAAGTTACGTGCATCAAAAGCAGCTAGATATGTTTTACCAGAACCAGTAGCACTTATAATTAAAGCTTTTTTTACTCCAGCATCTCTATATCTTCTTAATTCTTTTAACGCTTTTCTTTGCATAGAGTTGGGATTGATCTTTTCATCAATCGCATTTACATAATCCATATCCCACTTTTCAATAGCATAATCTAATTGTAATCTGTATTTTTCAATTAATTTTGTATCAAGTTCTAATGTCTTATTCCATAATAATTCAAATTCAATTAACGCATCATTATAAGAATCTAAATTGTCTTTAGAAATCAAAGAAACATTCCACTCAACATTTTTTAACAATGCAAATCTTGTAATATTTGATGAGCCGACAATAAATTCTAATGAATCATCATATTCAAATAAATATCCTTTTGTATGAAATCCATTTTCACCAAAACATTCATAATCTAAATGGCATTCAAAATTATTATATTCTTTTTGCCAAGCATAAAATTGTTCAAGAGATCCAATATCAGTAAAGTTTTGATAAGTAGAGGTAATTATTCTACCATTTACCCCTCTTTCCAATGCTTCTTCTATTTCCCTTTCAAGCAAAACTAAACCAGTCTTTTTAATAAAACTCACAGAAAAACTAAATGACTTACATTTTTTAAGATTATTTTTTATTCTATTTAAAAATGATGTATTAACATTTGATAAGAACTCATCTCTCATACTACATATTCTCCTTTACAAACACAGCAAGCGGAATATCCGCCGGACATAAATCATAATTTATTATTTCATTTTTAGCAACAAATCTATATTCAGAATGATCATGAAGATTAAACTCACCAGATATATGTTTACATTCATACAATCTTAAATCTATTGTTTTTGAAGAATACTCACATACATTATTTACTAAAAATCTAATGCATTTTACATCCATTTCAAATTCTTCTCTTATTTCTCTTTCAATTGCATGTTCTTCCGATTCCTCTTTTTCTACTTTTCCTCCCGGGAATTCCCACCCATCCTTGAATTCGCCGTAGCCCCGCTGTGTGGCAAATATTCTGTCTCCTTTTTTTATTATAGCTGCTGCAACTTCTATATTCTTCATTTGCTATCTCCTGATCTGACCTGTTATGTATTCGTAGATATCACTTCTGACGCTGTGTTCCATCTGCATCATGAAATTCATTATCGGAAGACTCTGTCCCTTGTCGTTCATGATGACTGTTTCTTTCCAGCTTACCGGATGGACTCTGCCCATGTAATAAAAGTCGGAGCCTTCTCCGTCGCTTTTCTTTATGAAAAGATATATGCGCAGTCCGTTGTCACTGCTGTTTATTATCTGCTGTGCTTCCGTGCTGTCCTCAGACACACGGCTCCTTGTCATCCAGCTGAATACCTGCTCATTTATGAATTCGTCCTCATATTTCGTACTTTCGGCGATATCTTCTTTTTTCCTGTATGTCACGAATATCGGACACGTACCGTATTTGATCCTGTACCCGTATACCGTAGCACTGTCGTCCCGTTCCCAGTTGAGCAGCCTGCATACATCCTTCCTGGAATACTTTTCATAAAGTACGAGATTGTCTTCATCATGGTCGCTGTACTTGTCTATGTATTTTTTAAGGCCATATGAAACAAGGGCCTGCAGTTCCTCGATGAATTCTTTTCTCTGCAGCCTGCGGTAAAATGCAGCTGCTCTTGAAAAGCTCTGCATGTCTATACTGCTGCAGTCCACAAACTCTATATGTGAATATTTCTTCTGCTCCGACTGAGTATTTATGAAATCCTTCCTCAGCACTGACATTGCCGATATGTAATCGCTGTGCCTGCTTTTCAGGCTTAATTTTTCCAGCTGCTTACTGAAGTCTTCTTCGGATATTTCATCATCTTCAAGAAGCATCTGAAGCATAAGCAGCTCATGAGGACGTTTACCATTCACCAGCAGTGACGAAACGAATTCCAGCACCGCTGCTTCCTCCTGGGAAAAATCCACGTTGTAATCCTTGTCGTATTTTCTTACGAAGCTGTCATATGTCCCGGAGTATGCTATGAACAGCATCGGATCTATCTCGCCGTGATCATAGAAATCCAGTACCGTTGGTATCCTGCCCAGCCTGTCCTTCAGCTGAAAATACTTTTCTTTGAGCATTGTGCTTTTCGGCGACATCCTGTCTATGGATTCGAAAATGCGCTGCTTGCTGACTTCATCGAAATGTATCGTCGAACAGCCCGGTATCACCCGGCCGCCTTCCATAACGTATCTGCGGATGGTATCCTTGTTATATGTCCTGTCCCCGGATAATGCAATGGGGATCATGAAATTGTTGCTGTAATTGCCGATGAAATCAAGTACGACTACATATTCCTTGCCTTCCGCTTTTCGAAGACCTCTGCCAAGCTGCTGTATGAAAACCACCGGCGACTGCGTAGGTCTGAGCATTATCACCTGGTTGATCTCCGGTACATCCACACCTTCTGAAAAAATATCCACCGACATGATGTAGTCGAGGGCATTTTCGCAGTTATCGCCGGCAAGACGCTCGATAGCCTCTGCCCTTTCTTCTTCTGTGTTTTCTCCTGTAAGCGCCATGGTCCTGAGACCCCTTTCGTTGAACTTTGCAGAAAGTTCACGGGCTTCTTTGTTCCTGCTGCAGAATATAAGACCCTTGACACGATCTCCGCTATGTCCGAAGTAATCTGCCTGTTTTATGACATTGTCCACACGTTCATCGGAAGTCAGATACCTGAAATTCTCAAGTTTTTCCTCAGCTGACCGTCCTTCATCGGCTATGACCTCAAGATCCGTTATACCGAAGTAATGGAAAGGGCACAGCAGATCCTCCTCCATGGCATGCTGGAGGCGTATCTCATACGCGATCTGATGATCGAAAATATCATATATACTTTCACTGCCACTACCCGCATCTCTTCTGTCAGGCGTTGCTGTCATGCCGAGCCACAGCTGTGGCTCGAAGTGATCCATGACCTTTCTGTAGCTCCCTGCTGAACTGTGATGGGCCTCGTCTATGACTATGGCGTCGAAGGATGAAGGGTCATAGCTTTCAAGTATCTCATCCTTGCTCATGGTCTGGACTGTTGCGAATATGTAGTCGGCATCATATTCCTGATATTTTCCTGTCACCATGCCTGTGGAAACTGAACCGCTGAACACTCTTTCAAACGATCTTCTCGCCTGGTCTGCTATCTGATTGCGGTGTACCAGGAACAGTACACGTCTGAAACCCAGCTCCCGCATTGCAAATGCAGAAGCGTATGTCTTGCCTGTGCCGGTGGCCGATATCAGCAGCGCTTTGTTTTCTCCTGCATCGAATATCTTTTTCAGACTTGTGATGAATTTCACCTGCATCGAATTAGGCTCCAGCTTGTAGGATTCCAGCGACGGTATCTCCGCAGCCTTTGCCATCGCTTTCTGTTTATTGATTATGCGGTTCTTTGTGTAACGGTCGTCGTACCTGTCAATGAACTGTTCAAAGACCAGTGCTTTATGTGAATCCCACAGTTCATTGAATTCGTCAAGGATATCCTTCGTGTATTCTCCCCGGTCTGTCGAAACTATTTTTGTATTCCACTCCCGGTTCACTGTCAGTGCACTCTGAGTCATATTGGAACTTCCAACAATGATACGGTACATCTCGTCCTTGCGGAAAACATAACCCTTGGTGTGGAAACCTTCCCTGCCGTCTTCAGTTATATACATTTTCAGTTCTATATTCCTGAGTCCGGCCAGGCGTTTCAGCGCCTCCGGTTCACTGAAAGTCAGATAATCCGTAGTCAGTATCTTTCCCGGCACATTCCTTTTCTCAAGTTCCTTCAACGTCTGCAAAAGAGGCGTTATGCCGCTCATGGTTATAAAAGCAACGCTTATACAGAATTCATCGCACGATAAAAGCTCATCTTCGACAGATGAGAGCACCTTGCGACCTTCTTTACAGCTGTTCGATATGAACTGCGGCTTGTACGCCAGATTCGACGATATCGTATGATCTATGAACGCAGCCCCGAGACCGCTTTCCAGATATCTTATGTTATCACTCTTCATGATTCGCACCAGTTTCTTTAAATAGGGTGTTTGTTATAAAAAGTATACCACATACAATGATCCGACTTCAATTATCGCAGCAGTATAATAGTTACTGATACTCGTAAATATCACCAACAAGATACAACAAATGCTCAAAAAATTCCCGGTATTTCGATTGACGTAATATGTTATCACAAGTATAATGATCATAAGAAGTGGGTTTTGTTACTGAGTAAAGTCTTCTGACCGGAAAAGAATGCTCGTTTCTTTTTATTTTCCTATTACATAAGCAATCCTTTCAGTAATAGCACGATCAATATTTGAAACCCAAGTGCCGCAACTGTGATTGACAAATTCAGTTATAGGCTGTATACTATAAATAAGAAATGGGTTTCGAAGTGGGTAAGGATTTAGTCCTGACAGCAATTGCTCGTTTCTTTTTTTATTTCCATAATATCATAAAGATATTTTTTTCCATCTACTGCATGTCTTATAAGAAGCTTCG
>CAKQNZ010000144.1 GCA_934255435.1 uncultured Clostridia bacterium
CGGACGTTATCCGGCATCCTTGCCCTGCGGAGCCCGGACTTTCCTCATATATCCCGAAGATATACGCAACCGTCTGTCTTACCCGAAAAAATTATAACATTATGAAAGGGTCAAAATCAACCTTTGACAGGCAGATTTCTACTTTATCGCCCAGTTTCTTCTGCACCATATCACAGAAAGCCCTGCCAAAGAACTTCTCCGTATGGTAATGTCCTGCATCTATGAGACAGATATCGAGTTCATCTGCCATCTGTGCCTCATGATACTTGACATCACCGGTTATGAACATATTGCATCCGCTTTCTCTGGCAGTTTCCATAAGATCAGCTCCGGCTCCCGTACATATGCCTATCGTCTTGACGATCCTGTCCATATCTCCAGCTACCCTTATCTGTCTCAGACTCATATCAAGAGCAGACGAGATACATTCTATCATCTGTTTTACTGTAAGACCTTCTTTCAGTTTGCCGATCCTGCCGATATCAGCTTCAGTCCTGTTCTCTATCATTTTCTGCGGGGGATCCACCGGATCTCCTGCCAGATTCTTTATCGAAACAAGCCCCAGAAGTTCTGCGATCCTGTCATTATTGCCGCCCTTTATCTTGTCGAAAGGCGTATGGCATGAATAGACCGACAGCTCACGCTTGAATAAATGATACAGCAGTTTCCCCTTTGGCTGATCAGCATCTATGGATTTTATACTGTTGAAAAGCATAGGATGATGCGTGACTATCATATCCGCTCCTATATCGTCAGATTCTTTTATCACTCTTTCATCGATGTCTATAGACAGCAGGATCTTTCTGACATCTTTCTCTCCGAAAATGATCTGCGACCCGCTGTTGTCCCAGCTTTCCTGCAGCTGCGGAGGTATTACTGACTCTATTATGTCCACTATCTCTGCGGCAGATAAAGGTCTTTCATTTTTCTTTTCCATTTCCTATCTCCTTTATCAAAGATTTTATGTAGTAAATATTACTGCATATATGTTCTTCCTGATCTATCCTGCGACTTCTCGACATCATGACATTTTTCAGTATCCTTTTCTCACGGTCGAGGTTCATCTGCAGGAAATCTCTGACAGGGCCGCCGGCGTAAATTATCCAGGGCGGTATCCTGTACTGTATGTCGTCTCCTGTGAAATACTTTAGATATTTCATATGCCTGGCGCTCATGGAAACGGCATCGGTATCATGTCCAGGACTTATGGAAGTTATTATCTCAGGGAGATTATCGCCTTCAACAACAATATCTTCATTGATTATCCGGAATCCGTTATCACAAAGCCATTTTCTCAGATGTCCCTGACCATTTCTCGGCTGGAATACGAAACGTCTGAAAGAAACCGTATGTTCTATATCATCAGAAATTATATCTCTGATAAGTTTGCCTCCCATACCTGCGATGACGACTGTATCTACCTCTCCGCTGGCAACAGTTTCAAGTCCACTGCCCTGCCTTGCTTCGAAATACTCCGTATCGCCCAGGTACATCCTGCCGTTTTCTATAGCTTTCTGCAGCGATGGGCCGCTTATATCCGATACCACAGCCTTGCTGCATCGCCCATCCTGGAGCATATATATAGGCAAAAAACCATGGTCGGTACCTATATCGGCCATGGCTTCAGAACCTTCTGTCCTGTCTGCAATAATCTGCAGTCTTTCGCTTAACTTTATCATAAAAAACCTTTTCTTCGTGCAGCATCTGCAGCGTCATCACTCCAGATAATCCTTGAGTTTCTTGCTCCTTGTAGGATGTCTCAGCTTTCTCAGAGCCTTGGCTTCTATCTGCCTTATCCTCTCACGTGTAACGTCGAATTTCTTGCCTACTTCTTCGAGAGTCCTTGCTCTACCGTCTTCCAGACCGAATCTGAGTTTGAGTACTTTCTGCTCTCTTTCTGTAAGCGTCCCCAGTACATCCACCAGCTGCTCCTTCAGCATGGAAAATGCTGCGGCTTCAGCAGGCGCCGGTGCATCGTCATCAGGTATGAAGTCTCCGAGATGGCTGTCTTCCTCCTCGCCTATAGGCGTTTCCAGTGAAACAGGCTCCTGTGCTATTTTCAGTATCTCTCTTACCTTCTCTACTGATATGCCCATTTCGGCAGCTATCTCATCAGGCGAAGGCTCCCTGCCTTCTTCCTGCAGCAGCTGGCGTGATACTCTTATCAGTTTGTTTATGGTTTCTACCATATGGACAGGTATCCTTATGGTCCTTGCCTGGTCTGCGATGGATCTTGTTATAGCCTGACGGATCCACCATGTTGCATAGGTACTGAATTTATAACCCTTTGTCCAGTCAAATTTATCTACGGCTTTGATCAGACCAAGATTGCCTTCCTGTATAAGATCCAGGAAAAGCATACCTCTGCCTACATATTTCTTAGCGATACTTACAACAAGTCTTAGATTAGCTTCACAGAGTTTCTGTTTTGCATACTCATCTCCCTCTTCCATCCTCTTGGCAAGCTCTATTTCTTCCTGTGCCGTCAGAAGCGGTACCTTGCCTATCTCTTTCAGATACATCCTTACAGGGTCGTCCACTGCGATATTCTTCGAGATGGTAGCTTCAAGGTCTATTTCCTTTGCTCCCGGGTTTTCTGCCATAACAGCATCGACATCAGGATCGTCTACATCTTCATCATCTATTTCGAGCAGATCTATATCATCGGGTTCGCTTTCCATTGTGACTTCGATACCTTTGCCTATGAGCGTCTCATATATCTCATCCATCTGATCCTTGTCAAGATCCACATCGCCCAGCCTCGATGCTATCTCTGCATATGTGAGCATCTTCGCTTTCTTGCCTGCGGCTCTGTCAGCCAGATCTTTTATGACCTGTTTTTTTGTTTCATCGTCGAGCACTGCTGTATCGTTGTCGAAATGGTTTTCATTCTGGCTGTCCGGTTTCTGTTCAACTGCTTTTGTATTTATCTTTTTATCCACTTTCTCTGCTCCGTATTTTATTTTTATAGCATCACTCATAACCCTGCTCCCTCTCTATTCTTTTAACTTTTTCTGTATTTCTATAAGCTCCTGAGTAAACCGGACAATACTGTCGCTGTTTTCTTCTTCGTCCGCCATCGAAAGCTTGGCGATTATTTCAGCTTCCCTGCATTTCAGTTCATCATTTCTGACAGACGCTATACAGTCTCTGAAGATCTGCGTCTCTCTTCCTGCCGGAATGACTTTGTGTTCGATCTTATCCAGGCAGTATATATACTCTTCATCGATACTTTCTCTGAGAGTCTGCATGCTTATGTACTGTCCCGAATCTGTGAGTCTTTTCAATGCACCGTATATATTCATGCCTGCCGGGCTTCGGAATGCTGTATCTGCGACATCATCCGGAAGTTTCACAAAGCGTTCGTCATATATCATCACCTGCAGCATATCCTGTTCCACCAGTGGCATATCATCTGTATGCTGATCGCTTCCCTGCTCTGCCGCCCTGAAAACACCGGACCTTTCCTGACTATTATTGCCTGAATACTCCAATCTTATAGCACCTTCGGAAATACCTGTATCCTCTGCAAGTTTCTGTATATATATATCAGCCTCCACCGGCTTCATTCCCCTGAGAGCATCTACAGCATCTCTTATAAAATCCACCCGCTGCATCTCATCATCAAGATCATATCTTGATTTCACCATATTTATCTTGAAATCACCGTAAGGCACAGCATTCTTAACAAGTTCATAAAAAGCATTCCTGCCGTTTTTCTTCACGAACTCATCCGGATCTTTGCCGTCCGTCACTTTCAGGACCTTTGCACGGCAGCCGGCAGCATAAAGCACATCAAGACCTCTGAAAGCTGCATTCTGACCTGCACTGTCGGCATCATATGACAATATGACATTTTCAGTGTAGCGCCGTATCAGTCCTGCCTGATTCTCGGTCAGCGCAGTCCCCAGCGACGCAGACACATTCCTGATACCTGCCTGATACAAAGATACTACATCCATATATCCTTCGACAAGTATCACCGCATCTTCTTTTTTGACATCGGTTCCTGCCAGATTCAATCCGTAAAGGTTGTTTTTCTTTAGAAAAACCGGTGATTCCTGCGAGTTGAGATATTTGGGTTCACCTTCTCCTATGATGCGTCCGCCGAACCCTATCACCTTGCCACTTGTATTGATTATCGGAAAAATGACACGATCCCTGAACTTGTCATAGTATCGCCCTTTTTCAGATCTCGATACAAGACCCAGCTTTAACATCCTGTCTTCGCTGAAACCCAGTCCTTTGAGGTGGTCATGCAGTGAAGTCCACTCTCCATCTGCATATCCGATACCAAACTTATTGAGGGTGTCCTCTGTAATACCTCGCCGCTTCATATATGTGTAACCCGGATTCGCTCTCTGCCGCATAGCTCTGAAAAAAAACATGGCTGCCTGGCGATTGATCTCATACAGCTCGTCCTTGTTGCCCGAACTGCCGAAAGCCCCTTCAAGGCTTATGCCGTATTCCTTTGCAAGCATTTCTGCCGCACCTCTGAAGTCAAGGTTGTAGTACCGCTCCACAAAGCTGAGCACATCTCCCGATGCACCACATCCGAAACACGTATATATCTGTTTTGTTTCAGAAACAACAAAAGAGGGTGTTTTCTCATTGTGAAACGGACAGACTCCCTTGTAGTTGCTCCCCGCTCTTTTCAGTGGAACGACCCTTCCTACAACATCAACGATGTTGCAGCGGCTCTTTATTTCATCTGCGATATTATATGATCTGTTATGTCTCACTGCACGTCCCTCTGCTGATATTCTAATAGTATATACGACAAAACCTGTCCTTTTCCTTTTTAAGTATCAAAAAAAAGTACAACAAAAAAACAAAATAGTGTCGTATAATGTCTAAAAAAGTTTTTCGTACATATTAAAAGCGTACCTGTCAGTCATCCCTGCAATGTAATCCTTGACCAGCACCCCCACCGGACACCTGCCGATCATCAAGGTGAATTCATCAGGCATAGTTTCCGGATGATCCGAAAAATACTCGTACAGAGAAGTTATTATCACTTTTACTTTGCTGACATCTTCGGCTTTTTTCACATTTTCGTTGTGATACACATTCTTG
>CAKQNZ010000145.1 GCA_934255435.1 uncultured Clostridia bacterium
TAGCCTGAGATCAGCTACGGTACAAGCCCCGAGTAAAGAAACATTATCGCCTGGTCCATATCTCTGGTTATCATAGCATCGAGAAACGGCAGGTCGCTCTGCAGGAACTCTTCCATGGTCTTTGCATCATCCAGTTTCTCCGGTTTCAGCGAAAAGAGACTGAAAAGGACTCTCTGCATCATACTTCCATCCACAAGCCCGTCCACAAAAAACATTCCGGCGTCACGTCCCGCCACGGAGAGGCTCCTTTCGATAAGGTCGAAACTCTCACCTACCGGGACCTGTGATCTTATCTGATCCATAAGTTCAGTATATTTGTCCATAAAAAAACCTCGCATATTTTTGATATTAGTTTCTGCGTGAAATATCATACTTATGCGAGGTTATTGTCATGTTGTTTTATTTTTCGCGAAGCAGATGCCCGGCTTATTTCAGCTTGGCAATGAGCTCTCCTGCTTTGACCTGCTTGCCTTCACTGATGTAGATCTTGTCTACTACGCCTTTTGTCGGAGCCAGGATATTCGTCTCCATCTTCATGGCTTCGATAACAGCGATAGGCTGCTTCTCTTCAACTTCATCTCCTTCGTTGATAAGGACTTTGATGATGTTGCCCGGTATGTTTGCACCTATCTCTGTAGGATCTTCAGCATCAGCATAAACTATCTGTGAAGATGTTGCCGCTATAGTAGCCGCCTGGTCCTTGATCTTTACAGCACTTCTGTTGCCGTTGACTTCGAATACAACGTTCCTGAAGCCTTCTCCGTCTGTTTCTCTTGCGTCAGCAAGACGTACAACGAGTTCTTTGCCTTCTGCGATCTTGATCTCGCAAGTCTCGCCTTCTGACAGACCGTGGAAGAAGATATCGCTGCCCATGAGTCTGAAGTTGCCTTCTGTCTTGAGGCTCTTGAGATAGTCTTCGAACACTTTCGGATAAAGCGCATAACTGAGGACTTCTTTGTCATTGCCTTCAAGTCCGTGTTTCTCCTGGAGCATCTTTCTGATCTCGTCGAAGTCTTCGTCAGGAAGCAGTTCTCCCGGACGGCATGTGATAGGCTTCTTACCGTGGAGCACCAGTTTCTGGAGTTTCTCAGGGAAACCGCCCTCAGGCTGTCCCATCATGCCTTCGAAGTATGAAACTATCGAATCAGGGAAATCTATATCCTTTGCCTTTTCGTAGATATTCTCCGGAGTCAGATCGTTCTGTACCATGAATATAGCCATATCTCCTACAGCCTTCGATGACGGTGTCACCTTGACGATATCTCCCAGCATCTCGTTGACTGCTTTGTACATTTCTTTGACGTCCTGGAACTTGTGACCCAAGCCGAAGCTTTCTACCTGCGACTTGAGGTTTGAGTACTGTCCTCCAGGCATCTCGTATTTGTAGATCTCTGCAGAACCTGTCATCATATCGGATTCGAATTCCTTGTAAACAGGTCTTACTGCTGCCCAGTAGTCTGTTATGGCCTGTATCTCGCCCGGATCTATTCCTGTATCTCTTGCTGTTCCTTCAAGAGCTGCAACGATGGAGTTCAGTGCCGGCTGACTTGTCAGGCCTGACATGCTGTTGAACGCAGCATCTATGATATCTACGCCTGCGTTGGCTGCCATCATCAGAGTTGCCACGCCGTTGCCACTTGTATCATGCGTGTGAAGGTGGATAGGAATGGAAATCTCGTTTTTCAGTGCTTCGATGAGCTTCTTGGCTGCCATCGGCTTGATAAGACCGGACATGTCCTTGATTCCAAGAATATGTGAACCTCTTTTTTCGAGCTCCTTTGCCATCTTAACATAGTAGTTGAGGTTGTATTTTTCTCTGCTTTCATCGAGGATATCGCCTGTGTAGCAAATACATGCCTCTGCGATCTTGCCCTGATTCAGAGTTTCATCAAGAGCTACCTCCATGCCTTCCAGCCAGTTCAGGGAGTCGAATATCCTGAATACATCTATACCAGATGCAGCTGACTCCTTAACGAACTTTCTGATGACATTGTCCGGATAGTTCTTGTAGCCAACAGCATTGGCTCCTCTGATAAGCATCTGGAACATCACGTTAGGAATCTTGGCTCTCAGTGTAGCCAGTCTTTCCCAAGGTGACTCCTTGAGGAATCTGTATGAAGTATCAAATGTAGCTCCGCCCCACATTTCCAGTGAAAACAGATCTTTGCCATATGTAGCTACTGCAGGAGCGATCTTCTCCATGTCTACAGTTCTTACTCTTGTAGCCATCAGCGACTGCTGTGCGTCTCTCATCGTAGTATCTGTGATGAGGAGCTTCTTCTGGTTCTTTACCCAGTCAACAACGCCGGCAGGACCCTTCTCATCGAGGATCTGCTTGGTGCCTGACAGTGCGTTTACTGCATCCTGCTTTATCCTAGGGAATACAGGAACATCGAACTGCGGTTTCTCTCCTCTGTTGCCGTTGACGAATTTCTCGCCCAGGAAGGTGAGGACTTTGAGTTCCTTGTCTTCTCTTGCTGCAATGTTGAGAAGTTCTGGATTGTCTGCAATGAATCCTGTATCACATTTGCCGGCACGGAAAGTCGGATGGTTGAGCACGTTCATCAGGAAAGAGCGGTTTGTCTTGACACCCTGAACTTTCATTTCCTTCAGTGCTCTCTTTGCCTTGTTAGTCGCATCGTCAAAGCTTCTTGCCCATGATGTGACCTTTACGAGAAGGCTGTCATAGTAAGGCGATATCTCGGAATTGACGAATGCATTTCCTGCATCCAGTCTTATGCCGTATCCGCCTGCACTCGTATATTTTGTGATGACACCTGTATCTGGTGCGAATCCGTTGATAGGATCTTCTGTAGTAAGTCTGCACTGGATAGAGTAGCCTCTCGGCTTTATGTCGTCCTGACTCTTTATATTGATTATGTCTGAATCGAGACGGTGTCCTTCTGCAATGAGTATCTGTGACTGCACGATATCGACGCCTGTAGTCATCTCTGTAACAGTATGCTCTACCTGTATCCTCGGGTTCATCTCGATAAAATAGTGGTTGCCGTCGTGATCCACAAGGAATTCCACAGTTCCGGCACTCTTGTAGTTTACTGCCTTGGCGATCTTGATAGCATCAGAGCAGATGTTCTGTCTCTGTTCTTCTGTGATGCTCAGAGCCGGCGTGAACTCTACCACCTTCTGGTGACGTCTCTGGATCGAGCAGTCACGTTCATACAGATGTACTATGTTGCCATAGTTGTCTCCCAGTATCTGTACCTCGATATGCTTAGGTCTCTCTATGTATTTTTCGATGAATATATCATCTATACCGAAGGCCTTCTTCGCTTCGCTTCTTGCGCTCTCGAACTGATCAGGAAGTTCTTCTTTTGTTCTGACGATCCTCATGCCTCTGCCGCCGCCGCCTGCTGCTGCTTTCAGCATTACAGGATATCCGCACTTGTCTGCAAAGTCCAGTGCCACATCAACTGACGGTATAGTCTCTGTGATGCCCGGTATAGTCGGTACACCGACCTCGTTAGCAACGATCTTTGACTTTACCTTGTCGCCCAGACTGTCCATCATGAAATGGTCAGGTCCTATGAATATGATCCCCGCAACCTCGCATGCCTTGGCAAAGCTGACATTCTCAGCCAGAAATCCATATCCCGGATGTATAGCGTCTACACCTTTGGCCTTGGCAAGCTCGATTATCTCATCTATTGCAAGATATGCGTCTATCGGTGATTTGCCTCTGCCTACCTGATAGGCCTCGTCAGCCTTAGTTCTGAAAAGTGTATTTTTATCTTCTTCTGAATAAATAGCTACGCTTCTGATTCCAAGTTCTTTGCAGGCTCTGAATATTCTTATTGCGATCTCCCCTCGGTTAGCGACAAGTACTCGCTTGAATTTTCTGTTGTCTTCCATATTCGGAGTCTCCTTTCTTAAAACGATATTTCCTTATATTTTACCACTTTTTAAGCAGCTTTTCCACTGTTAAAGTGATATTTGACTGTATTGTTTTTCACTCTTGTGCATAATTATCTGACCATATGCACATCGATCTGAGGATACGGTATATTGATCCCGTGTTCGTCGAATGCTATCTTGACATTCTCCTCAAGAAAATATTTTATATCCCAGTATTTCTCAGTCCTGCACCAGACCTTAAGATCGATCATCACTGCACTGTCACCGTGACCTGACACACCTATCACTGGTCCGGGCTCGCTCAGTATATCGCTGTTTACCGAGCACACATTTTCCAGTATTTCCTTGGCTTCGCCTATGTTGTTGTCATAACCTATACCGAACACGCAGTCCACACGCCTTATGTTCTCCTTGCTGTGATTCACAAGGATCGATGTATTTATCAGACCGTTTGGTATGGTTATTGTCTTGTAGTCGTATGTCCTGAGCGTCGTCAGGAAAAGGTCTATATGCTCCACCTTGCCGCTGACGTTGCCCACGTCTATATAGTCCTCTTTTGAAAAAGGCTTTGTCATCATTATCATCATGCCGCCTGCGATATTAGCAAGACTGTCTTTGAGAGCCAGTGCTATAGCAGCTCCCGCTGCGCCCACCACCGTGACGATGGTCGTAGGCGATACTCCCAGTATGCTGAGAGCCATTGTGATAAGCGTGATATAAAGCACGGTCTTTACTCCGTTGAGCACGAACTTGTAAAGAGACGCATCCAGAGAACTTTTTTTCATTGCTCTCTTTGTCAGATATACGATCACCTTTATCGCAATCATGCCGAGGACCAGAAGTGCTACGAGCTCTATGACTGTCACTGCACCGCTGGACAATCCTTCTGATTTCAGGAATCTGTCGACGATCTTCTGCCATCTTGTCATTTCTTCCATGGACAGTACCTCCTGTACTATTCAGTCTTGACTTTCCTGCCCAGTCTTCTTCTCTCAAGCTCCTTGAGATATTTTTTCCTGAGACGTATATCGTCAGGCACGATCTCAACAAGTTCATCATCATTTATGAATTCAAGAGCCTCTTCGAGAGTGAAAGTCTTTGCAGGTGCCAGCTTGATAT
>CAKQNZ010000146.1 GCA_934255435.1 uncultured Clostridia bacterium
TTCACTGCCTCCACGAAAAGCCCGACAGGCTCCCTGAGAAGCAGCACTGCCACGATTATAGCGATGCCGGGGTCGATATACGGCCCGACAGCTGTGAATCCCAGCTTATCCAGCACAATTTTCATTATGAAACCCAGACCTACGCCCAGGGTGCTGAGGGAATCCAGTCTCCAGATGTATATCTCCGCCTTGATGGATGGCGAAGAGAATTTTTTGTTGATGTGAGTGAGTATGAAATATACGATGACGCAGGAAACTGATACCGCCAGTTCATAAATGGCTACCACAGATGCATCTACATCGTTGCCGCCGTGAAGTATGGTGATGACACTGCTGACCACAAGGTAAGTAGTGACACCTATCAGTATCCCGGTCTTTATCATCACGAACAGCGACTCTACCTGGGAGTAGCCGTAGGGCTTGTTTTCGGTGACCGGTTTGTAAAGCAGAGGGATCAGGACTATGAAGGGACCTATCATTATCAGATCGGCAATATCGAATACGCAGTCCATCAGCACTGCTGCCGACTTTGTCCATATCGCCACGATTATCTCAGCTATGAGGAAGAGTATACTCCCCACCAGAGAGACATTCAGTACCTTTTTTTCCAGTTTCAGATTATGGTCATCAGAATCCATGATCTCGCTCCTTTCGATCTTACCGATTTCAAATCATATGTTACAGGCATCCAAAAGACCTGCCCCGGCGGGCCGGAAATCTGCAGGAGATACCGCTCTGCAGCATTCGCAGCTCCCGGCTCCGCCGTCTGTTATTTGCTTACTATCTTCTGCAGCACTGTATTTGCTACTGCACCAGCCACATCAGCACCGTAGCCGCCGTTTTCCACAAGGACAACGAATGCATAAGGATTGTCGGAGTCGTTGAGGAATCCGGAGAACCACGCATTAGGCTGCTTGCCTGTGCCGACTTCGGCAGTACCGGACTTGGCGCATATATCAAGGCCAGGGAAGTTGCCGGAGCCGTAGTGCTGCTCGACATTGTTCGCCATCATTTCAGTGAGGGACGACGCAGTATCCGTTTCGATCATATCCCTGGTCTTTACACCGACCTTAGGAACTTTTCCAAGAAGCTCTGACCAGAAGGATGTAGGCTCCACTATCCTCGGCATAACAGCTGTACCGCCGTTGCCGATGGCTCCCATATACACCATCATGGAGCATGGATTCAGCATATCATGGTACTGGCCGATGCCGGTCCACGCCAGATTGACGCCGCTGTCAGGATAATCGAAGGTACTTTCAGCCGTCTTGATACCGTCTATATCATAGCTTTTCGTCAGTCCCAGCTTTTTGGTATATTCCTGCATCAGATCGCCCCCGACTTTCTCGGAAAGCCTGCCGAAGTAGCAGTTGCATGATACTTCCAGCGCTTTCTTGAGATCGACAGTGCCGTGGGCCGATATGTCTGTTACCTTGTCGCCGTGGCCGTAGTCGTCGGAACCTGTGCAGTTGTAGGTCCATGTGTACGCATCATCGAGATTCTCGATGGCTGCCGCAGCCGTAACCAGCTTGAAAATGGAACCCGGCACGAAACGGCTGGAGGTGAATCTGTTGATATAGACTCCCGACGTATCATCAGATGATATCTGCGGCGGATTTGCCGGATCGTAAGTAGGCGAACTTACCATGCAGACGATCTCGCCGGTCTTGTAGTTGTACACTCCAACAGTACCGCTGCGGCTTCCCAGCGCATTGATGGCAGCAGCGCAAACATCAGCGTCAAGGGTCAGCTTGATGTCCTCGCCCTTGTTGTTGAGGCTGTATACGCCGTTGATGAGGTCGTAGCCTATCAGTTCATCTGTAAAAGCTCTGTTTGCACCTGTCGCTATATTGTTGTTCTTGTCTCCTGTGATATGCATCAGCGCCCGGCGTATGGAAACATCATCGTTGAAAGTCATGCCGGATGATGAATTTTTCATAAGGAGTTTGCCGTTGGTGTCATATAAAGCACCTTTTGTCAGCTTGCCGTCCTCGTAGACGTCGAAATTGCCAGAATAGGACGCCCAGTCGTCACCCTGAGTGACGAACCTGTAGCAGAATATGCCGACTCCCACAAGTAAAAGACATGCCAGCAGGAGACACATTATCGCTCTTTTTTCTATTTTTTTCATTTGTCATCGCCTCCGAACAGATCATCGAGTGTAAGCGGTTCTTCATTGCTGTCATATCCGGCAGACCTGCTCCGGCGTTCCAGCTGCCGGTATCCTTCATCGAAATCCCGGCGTGGAGAAGGTCTGCTGCCGTATACAGCAGTACGGTCATCTGACTGACGGCTTCTCACTGCTGTCTGACGTGACCCGGACTGGTTTCCAGCAGAGCGTCCTGCAGGTCTTTGCTGGGCCTGTCTCTGAGGGCTGGCACTGCGACTTCCGGGGAGCGCTGCCCCTGCCAGTGGATCTGCTGCCGCCGGATCCTGTCCCAGCGGAGACTGCCTGCGTGGCGCAGGTTTCTGTCTTTCACGCTGCGGCGCTGCACTGCTGCGGCGGACTGGATCCCTTTGAGCTGCAGATCTGCCTGCTGCACGGTCGCTGCTTGCTGACGTCCTGCGCTGTCCGGAGTCTTCCTGCCATCCCGACGGACCACGGTTCACTGAAATGCTGCTGCCGTCAGAATTTCTCACAACGGTATTGCGGTCCGACGCCTGCTGCTTCCTGCCGGAACCACGTACAGATGTATCAGCAGCACTGTCTTTTCGTCTCTGGCCTGTCAGTGTGACGCCTGCTGCTGCACCGCCGCCTGCCGCCGGAGCTGCAGGACGTGATGAAGGGGCAGACGCTCCAGCCTTTGCAGTGCCTCTGCTGCCGCCGGAAGCTTTCCCGGAGGGAGCAGCTTTCCTGCGGGCAGGAGTACGACTTTCACGATCTTCAGATACAGGACCATCCATCATCTTTGTCAGGAACTCATCGTCCGCTCTGGAAAGCCCGCCGCCACGGTAAGCTGGTTTCTCAGGTCGCTCAGGTTTTGCAGAGTCGCCTGGGCCGTCGCTGAAACTGCCGAAGAAATCATCGTCGGACACATTGGTATATTTCAGCGGTCCCCTGTTTTCGGAACTGCTGCCTATATGTGTCCTCGTATCTTTGAGGTTGTCCCTCGTATAATCTTTCATAGCCTCAGGATCAGGCTTTCGCTTCGCCCGCACCGGCGGAGCCTGAGGCGATTTTTTCTTTCCTGTCCTGTCGCTGCGGTTCTTCTGGATCTTTGCAACAGAGCTGCCGAACTGAGTGAAAAATTCCCGGGGATCACGGTAGCCGTCTCCGGACAGTTCGTCTTCGTACTCCTCGAACTCGCCCTTTTTATCGAGGCGTATGGCAAAGCTGGCGTTCTGCCGTGTATCCGCCGCCTTGAGATACGCCAGCAGCCCCCATGTGGCTATCATACTGGTGCCTCCCGCTGAAACAAAGGGGAACGTAACGCCTGTCAGCGGCAGCAAGTCCACAGAACCCATTACATTGAGTATGGTCTGCATGATGAGCATGGACGTAGCTGCACAGGCAGCGATACTGTAGTATGTGGAACGTCCTGCGATTATTGACCGTACTGCAAAGACTCCAAGGGTTATGATGCAGAGCACAGCCAGCACAGCTATGATAAGCCCCCATTCTTCGCTGAGCAGACCGAACACAAGGTCAGCCTCAGCAGCATCCACCCATTTGAGATGACCCTGGCCTGCACCGAGACCTACGAAACCTCCGCTGGCAGACGCCGACATGGTGTGGACCATCTGGAACCCGCCGTCTTTAGGATATTCCCAGGCATGGCCCCAGGTGGAAAACCTGGCAGCAACATAAGGTCTGAACCTCAGCACCATCAGTCCCATCAGACCTGTAGCACCGAGGGTGAGTATGAGTTTCGAGAAATCCCCGCTTCGCAGGAATGATATTATCAGGAATGTTGTAAAGAATATCAGCGCCGTTCCGAAGTCTCCCATCAGAGCCAGAGCCCCAAGACAGAATATAGAAAACAGCATGAACATCGTCAGATTCTTTTTCTTCTGGAGTTCATCCAGCGTAGCGGAACCTACGAATATGAACACTATCTTTACAAGTTCCGAAGGCTGCACCGACATACCGCCTATACGCACCCAGTTGGTAGAGCCGTTGGTAGTCGTTCCAAACACAAGGTTCACAAGCAGCAGCACCACAGCTATACCCATCAGCACCCGCACCAGCTTCTTTGAACGGTTCAGATCCCGCAGCAGCCAGCACATGCCGAAAAACAGCACGACGCCGGCAGTCACGCAGAATGCCTGCTTGAATGCGCTGCCGGGGAATTTCGTAGCGGTGACAGCGATACTCAGCGTGGAAAGGAAAAATGCTATCATTTCCATCTCGAATCCCACACGCCGGAACATACGCATCACGATTATGTATACCCACATCACAGCGCAGACCAGTGCAAAGGCAGCGGTCAGGGACGCAGGATATTTGTCTCCCAGCGATATTTTGAACTGTATCACCGTCAGCAGCTGGAATATCGTCACAGCTATCAGCGTAGGCCACGGCGATACGGGATGCGTCTTGGTCTTGCGGTTCTCTATATTGGCCATACGCTCCTGCAGACTCACAGGATACAGGGAAAAGTCAGAACCGCCGATATTGATGACGTCGCCGCCTTTTACCTCCACCGGCTCAGTGACAGGATCTCCGTTGACCATGGAACCGTTCTTGGACCCAAGATCATTGTATTTCCATACGCCTGCGGAATCCCTGATGAGAGTGGCGTGGCTCCTGGAAACACTACCCAGGTTGACGATCACGTCGCACCCACGGCCCCTGCCGATGAGATTTTCCCAGTGAGTCAGCGGAACACTGCTGCCGTCGGGACAGGAC
>CAKQNZ010000147.1 GCA_934255435.1 uncultured Clostridia bacterium
ATACATATAGTCGGCATAGACAACTGCAATGACTATTATGACCCTGCACTCAAGGATTACAGGCTGTCATTGATAGAGAATCTGGCAGAAGAAAAAAAGGAAAAGGGCTCGAGCTGGGTTTTCATCAAGGGGTCCATAGCTGACAGGGATCTGATGGACAAGGCCTTTGCTGATTTTGCACCTGATGTTGTAGTGAATCTTGCAGCACAGGCAGGCGTGCGGTATTCCATAACGAATCCGGACGCATATATAGAAGCTAATATGATCGGATTTTACAATATACTCGAGGCCTGCCGTCATTCATACGACGATGGCAGAAGCGGCGTGGCGCATCTCGTATATGCCTCGTCTTCATCGGTATATGGAGCGAACAAGAAGATACCGTACTCTACTGAAGACAAGGTGGATAATCCTGTATCGCTTTATGCTGCAACGAAAAAATCAAATGAGCTTATGGCGCATGCCTACAGCAAGCTTTACGAGATACCTTCAACAGGTCTGAGGTTTTTCACGGTTTACGGACCTGCAGGCAGACCGGATATGGCGTATTTCGGTTTCACCAACAAGCTGCTGGCGGGAAAGACTATCGAGATATTCAATTACGGCAACTGTCAGAGGGATTTCACTTATGTAGATGATATCGTGGAGGGTGTGATGCGTGTGATGCAGTGTGCACCTGAGAAAGCCACCGGGGACGACGGTCTGCCGCTGCCTCCTTACGAGGTGTACAATATCGGCAACAACAAGCCGGAGAACCTGCTGGATTTCGTTGATATACTGCAGCAGGAACTCGTCAGTGCAGGAGTACTGCCGGAGGATTATGATTTTGAGGCTCACAGCAGGCTGGTGCCGATGCAGCCTGGAGATGTGCCGGTGACTTATGCGGACGTCAGTGCGCTGGAGCGTGACTTCGGATTCAGACCGAAGACGCCGCTGAGAGACGGACTGAGAAAATTTGCACAGTGGTACAAAGAATTTTATATGTAATATGCAAAGGAGATATGTATTATGAAAATAGCAGTAGCAGGAACAGGTTATGTGGGACTTTCCATGGCAGTCCTGATGTCGCAGAACTACCCGGTGACAGCGGTGGACATCGTGCCGGAAAAGGTGGAAATGATAAACAACAGGAAATCACCGATACAGGACGATTACATAGAAAAGTATCTGGCTGAGAAGGAGCTGGATCTGACGGCAACTCTGGATGCAGAGGCAGCATATTCCGAGGCTGATTTCGTTGTGATAGCAGCGCCGACCAATTATGACAGCAAAAAGAATTTCTTCGATACATCAGCTGTTGAGATTGTGATAAAGACTGTCATAGGCTGTAATCCTGATGCTATAATGATCATCAAGTCAACAGTTCCGGTGGGATTCACGGCATCCATGCGTGAAAAATTCCACTGCGACGGGATCATTTTCAGCCCTGAGTTCCTGAGAGAATCAAAGGCTCTGTACGATAATCTGTATCCGTCACGTATCATCGTCGGTACAGATACGCAGAATGCGAGACTTTGCAAAGCGGCGGAGACTTTTGCGAGGATGCTGAGGGAAGGTGCGATAAAAGAGGACATTGAGACGCTTATCATGGGATCGACAGAAGCGGAGGCTGTGAAGCTTTTCGCAAATACTTATCTGGCGCTGAGGGTGTCGTACTTCAACGAGCTGGATACTTATGCGGAGATGAAGGGCCTGAACACTCAGGAGATAATAAAAGGTGTGTGCCTGGACCCTCGTATCGGAGATCACTACAACAATCCATCTTTTGGCTATGGCGGATACTGTCTGCCAAAGGATACGAAGCAGCTGCTGGCAAACTACGAGGATGTGCCGCAGAACATGATGTCTGCTATCGTGGAAAGCAACAGGACACGAAAGGATTTCGTTGCAGACCGTGTGCTTGAGCTTGCCGGTGGATATGGTGCAAATGATTCTTACGACGCAGCTCTTGAAGCGGCTGAAAGCCAGGCTGTCGTGGGAGTTTACCGTCTGACGATGAAATCAAACTCGGATAATTTCCGTCAGTCTTCGATACAGGGAGTCATGAAACGTATCAAGGCCAAGGGTGCGACAGTCATCGTATATGAGCCGACGCTTGAGGACGGCACTACTTTCTTCGGCTCGAAAGTTGTGAACGATCTGGCGGAGTTCAAGAAACAGAGCGATTCCATCATAGCCAACAGATATGATCCTGAGCTGGACGATGTAGTGGACAAAGTATACACCAGAGACGTGTTCAGGAGAGATTAAAAAGGAAATGATTTTCAGTGAACTTCCAGGTTCTGAGCCTGGTGGTGACACTGCTGATCGTATATATTGAAAACACAAAGAA
This sequence comes from uncultured Clostridia bacterium, assembly GCA_934255435.1. Classification (GTDB taxonomy): domain Bacteria; phylum Bacillota; class Clostridia; order Peptostreptococcales; family Anaerovoracaceae; genus Lentihominibacter. The sequence goes on from CAKQNZ010000147.1 coordinate 2,333, forward strand.
GTAACCGCCTCACTGCTTGGATGAGACGGTTATTTTTAACCAAATCTATCTGAGCTGACCGTTCATCGGCAGCACTTTTTCTTTTATATGATTATATTATCAAATAGACCAGGTCATGTCAATATGGAACGTCATTTTATGGAAATAAATGGGAGATGACGGTTGACAAATGACCTCTGTGACCATACAATTGATTTATGACGATCAAGCACTATATATTATAGGATAAAGAACAAAAAGAAACGGAAATGGGTGAGTTTATGAATATTTTAGTAACTGGTGCAAGGGGTATGGCAGGTACTGCCCTTGTGAACAATCTGAAAAACATACGTGACGGCAAGAACAGGACGAGACCGGGGATACAGATAGATGAGATCTATGAGTATGACAGGGAATCGACTGCAGCGGAGCTTGACGCTTACTGCAGGGATGCGGACTTTGTGTTCAATCTTGCTGGAGTGAACCGTCCGAAGGATCCGGAAGATTTCATGAAGGGAAATTTCGGATTTGCATCGACGCTGCTTGATACTTTGAAAAAACACGGGAATACAGCTCCGGTGATGCTGGCGTCATCGATACAGGCAACTCTGTCCGGGAGGTTTGGTGATTCCCCCTACGGCAGGTCCAAGAAAGCCGGCGAAGAACTGTTCTTCGCATATGGAGCACAGACCGGTGCAAAGGTGGCGGTATACAGATTCCCCAACCTTATGGGACACAGCCGTCCTAAATACAATTCAGCAGTCTCGACGTTCTGCTGGGCTGTGGCAAATGATGAAGAATTTACTGTCAATGGCAGGTCGACGCAGCTTGAGCTCCTTTACATAGACGATCTTGTGGAGGGGATGTTCGACCTGCTGGAAGGCAAAGAAACAAAATGCAGGTTCGATGGCGTGGAGACGGTGCCTGATCCGCAGGGCCGTTACTGCTGCGTGCCGGTGACACATAAAGTCACACTCGGAGAGATAGTCGATCTGCTTAAAGAATTCAAGGCGCAGCCGGATACGCTTATGATGCCTGAGATGCCGGAGGGCAGTTTTGCCAAAAAGCTTTACTCCCTCTATCTGACGTATCTGCCGGTGGAAAAATTCAAATACGCTATGAAAATGAACATAGACGACAGAGGCTCATTCACGGAGCTCGTCCACACACGCAGCTGCGGGCAGGTATCGGTGAACATCAGCAAGCCGGGAATAACAAAGGGGCAGCACTGGCATAACAGCAAGTGGGAGCTTTTCATAGTCGTGGCAGGTCACGGTCTTATCCAGGAAAGGAATATAAATACCGGTGAGACGGTGGAATTCGAGGTGTCCGGCGACAAGATCGAAGCTGTGCATATGATACCGGGATGGACGCACAATATCATCAACCTGAGTGAAACAGAAGATCTGGTGACGGTGATGACCTGCAATGAGGTCTTCGATCCGGAAAAGCCGGATACATTTTTTGAGCCGGTATAAATGACATGCTGCAAAGACGGTCATGGTGGTGCGGTCATTATGTGATACCATGGAATCGGTTTGGTTTTATGATACAGGCTCTGGTGGCACATATATGAAAGATGTATAATGTACGAAGAGGTGCCGGCAGCAGCAGCGTTAGTTGTGTGTGAAATGTATACTGCTGTTTCATGCACAGATCGATATATCTCATACAAAAACACGACACAAGAACAGTGACGGGGTCAGGATTTTACTGATCCTTGTTGTGCTTTGGGTCAGAAAACTGCGTTATACTGTGAATCCTGTGTCAATGTATCGAGGATTTGCCTGTGAAATCTTACCGGCAGATATGTATCTTAACAAAGTGCATGAGCAAACTTGTCAAAAAAATGATACGATCTGGTACTGAAAAGCATACATATTGTTATAAAATCTGACTATTCTCAATGGTCGTACATAACGGCAAAGAACAATGGGCTCTGAATTTTCTTTATAAATGTTAAAATTTCAAGAGTTTAGCGCTTAATAGAATTGTACACCATGAAGTCGGAAAAAAATTTCTATATTGTTTAAAATATAACAAACTAATGGTTTATTTTTTCTGAAAAATATAGTAAAATAATATTGTGAAAAGTTAAGAAATGTAAAACAATTTTACATAAATTGTGCAGTGGATTCAAAACCGGAAATCTGGTGTTACTCGATGGGAGATGAATATCAAAGTCTGGCTTTGAAGAAGGGAGGCCTTAATCCGGACAACATATACAGGAAATTATGCGATGACCGCAGAGCTGGTCATCACAGAGGCAAATATATGGTGATGCACATCGATAAAAAGAGAGAAGCGATGAGATGTGCTTGAATGGACTGAACATTTTAAGGAGGCAGAAAATGTTAGGAAAAAAATATGAAGACCGGACAGTATTTGACCACACAGATGAATTT
>CAKQNZ010000148.1 GCA_934255435.1 uncultured Clostridia bacterium
GTATACCAGACTGAGTACCATTACGAAAAGAAAGTCACACACAGCAACATATCTCGCTCTGATGTCGTGAAAACAGCTGTGAAACTCATAGCAGAGGATTTCAAGCAGGTCAATATACTGACAGAGACCGAGGACATACAGATACTCGCTTCGAAGCCTGAACGTCCGAGGATAACAAGGAACTGCACAAAAAGACATGCTGCAGATCTGTCACATAACAAAAGAAAAAACTATATCATCGATGACAACACGCCCTGCGATTTTCTTATAAAACTTGGAGTCATGTCCCCTGATGGCATAGTCGCGAAAAGACATTATTCAAAGTTCCGCCAGATCAACAGATTTCTTGAGATCGCCGATGACTCTTTCTGCTACCTGCCTGACGACAGGACTCTCAGGATCATTGACTTTGGCTGCGGCAAAAGCTATCTGACTTTCGCTCTGTATTATTATCTGAAGCTAATAAAGCATCGTGATGTGCAGATAACAGGACTGGACCTGAAAAAAGATGTCATCGAATTCTGCAGCAGGACATCTGAGGAGCTGGGATACGATGGGCTGACATTTCTTACAGGTGATATCGCTGATTATGAAAGTGACGGTGCGGACATGGTCGTGACACTCCATGCCTGTGACACCGCCACCGACTACGCCCTTGCTAATGCTGTCAGATGGAACAGCCGGGTGATCCTGTCCGTCCCATGCTGCCAGCACGAACTGTTCTCACAGATACAGAGTCCTGTGAACGAACCGATGCTGAAACACGGTATCATAAAAGACAAATTCACAGAGCTCCTTACCGATGGACTGCGAGGACTGAAACTCGAATCCCACGGCTACGATGTAAGTATGATAGAGTTTACCTCAATGGAGCATACCTCCAAGAATATCATGATAAAGGCAGTCCGCCCGGATAATGTCAGTGAAGACGCCATGAAAAAAGCTTCTGAAGAATATGAAGCTCTGAAAGATTTCTACAATGTGAAACCTTCCGCTGACCTTATTTAAAAACGCCAGACTCAAAAAGGACGAAATACACTATTTTATACGTGATTTCGTCCCTTTTTGTATTGCAGCCACTGCTGGTACAGTTATATCTGCTCTGAAATTTTCGAAAATGTGACGTTTTCACAGGAAGTTCGTGCTGTTTCGTCCCTTTTTGCCCGACACCCTCTGCTGATGCCGTTGTTTCTGCTCTGAAATTTTGGGGAATGGGTCGTTTTCACTGCTTCTGCTCATCATTTCGTCCCTTTTGCCAGACCGGCAGCTTTAACAGCCTCGTTACCTGGCTCCGTCTCTGATGTAATGGGACGTTTTTGCGTTTTTTTCTCCCGGCTTCGTCCATTCTTACTCTGCTGTTTCTGTGAATGTCAGTCTTCTATCTTCCAGTTCACCGGTTCCTGTCCGGTACTCATGAGAAAATCATTTGCCCTGGAAAAGAATCTACCGCCGAAGAAACCGTTATGAGCTGAAAACGGGCTCGGATGCGTGCTTTCAAGGATCAGATGCTGAGGCGATGTTATCAGCGACTTCTTCGATCTTGCAAAGCTGCCCCAAAGAATGAACACCATAGGCTGCTTTCTTTCGTTGAGCAGCTGTATTATCCTGTCAGTTAGCACTTCCCAGCCTTTGCCTTTGTGAGAACCCGGCTCGCTCCGTCTCACTGTCAGCACAGTATTGAGGAGCAACACTCCGTTCTTCGCCCATTCCTCAAGACAGCCGTGACCCGGTGGCTCTATACCCAGGTCGCTTTCAAGTTCCTTGTATATATTCACCAGCGACGGTGGCATCCGGACACCCTTCTTCACAGAAAAACAGAGTCCATGGGCCTGTCCCGGCTGATGGTACGGATCCTGCCCCAGTATCACTGCTTTCACATCTTCATAAGGCGTGTATTTCAGTGCATTGAATATATCGTACATATCCGGATATATAGTCTTCGTGTAATACTCTTTCTTGAGAAATTCCCTGAGGCTGAGGTAGTAGTCCTTGTCGAATTCTCCCTTGAGGACTTCGTCCCAGCTGTTTCCTATGTTTACCATTGTTTCGATGTTTCCTTTCTCCGTTATTTTATCCTGAGCGTGTTCAGATAGTCCTTGTGCTCCTGGGACACACGTCTGCTTTCCCTTGCTTTCTGTATAGTTTTGTTGTGGGTCCACACATCAAGTTTCCTGTCCTCTATGTATGGCAGTACATCATCGTACTGCTTTGCCAGTGCTGTGGCGAAATACCAGGCTATCATCATGTTGATATAATATTCATCAGACCTGAGCCCGGAGACCATATCCGGATACTCCCTGCGGTAATCATCGTCGAGATAGTGCCTCATCAGCATACCGATACCGAACCTGACAGTGTAGACATATCCGCTGCCAAGCCATTTTCTGATATGTGCAAGCAGCTCCTCCCTGTGATTTGCAAAAACTTTGGGCGCTATCAGATCGCAGGTGGCCCAGTTGTCGATATACGGCAGTAAACGCTCCAGCTCATACATACACCTGTCATAGTCTCTGATATTCTCTATCAGAAGACCGTGGAGGTTGTTTTCCTCGTAATACTCATGAGGCAGTATGTCCATGAACTCCTGTGACTGAGACGTCTTCGAAAACTCTTTACAAAACATTCTCAGCTGCGGCATCCTCACACCTATGATCGTATCAGGATCGGTCTGTGGCATCAGCTTAGAATGGAAATCCCTGTATCCTTTGTCCTGCATCTGGAGCAGCCTTTTTCTCACATATACAGCAGTATCGTTCATTTTTTCCTCCCGGATATATCCTGTTATCAAAGATATATTACCACAAAAGAGGGTAATTTGCACCAGCAGGCTGCATCCGCCGTCAAAACAGCAGACGTCCGCAAGAAATATAAAGACAAACCATCAAAAAAGGATTATAATAATATAAATTACACATTTTTGAAAAACGGAGGATTAAAATGGAAAAAGTGGAAATCTTTATGTTGGGCGGATTTTCTATTTTATGCAACGGCAGGGATATCCTTGACGGACTCGGCAATTCGAAAAAAAAGATACAGTTCCTCCAGTATCTGCTGGTAAACCGAGAAGACAGCTACACCAATTCCAATCTGTTCGAGCATCTGTGGCCTTCCGACGACACATCCAATCCTGAGTCTGCACTGAAAACTCTTGTCAGCAGGCTGAGGCACGACCTCAGACAGTTCGGCCTTGAAAAGCTCATCGCTACAAGAAAAGGAGTCTACAAGATAGACCGCAGATTCTGCAGCTCCATAGACCTTTACGAATTTGAAGATCTTGCCGGCCGGACACACGCCGAACCAGTACTTACAGATTACAATAAAGAGATATTCGAACGCATTCTTGCACTCTACCAGGGCGACCTGCTGTCCGGCAACGACACAGAATCCTGGATAGTGCACAAGAGCATGTACTATCATACTCTTTTCCTGCAGACCATATACAAATACATCGACCTGCTGTCAGACGCAGGCAGATATGACGACGTCACAAGAGTAGCAGGCCGGGCGCTTGAAACCGATGAATTCGATTCCAGGCTCAATCTTGAATATATGAAAGCACTCATCAGCACCGGCAGGAAAGCCAAAGCCCTCAGCCACTACAACTACACTGTGGATCTGCATTATTCACAGCTTGGTATAAAGCCTTCGGAAGCCATACTGGACTTTTACAGCAACCTTATACGCAGCGAGAACGACTCCATCGCTTCTCTTGAAACGATCTCAGCTGATCTTGAGAATGACGACACAGAAAGCGGCGCATTCGTCTGTGATTACGCCGTTTTCAAGGACATCTACAAGATCAACATGAGGAATATGCAGAGACTGGACATAGCTATACTTCTGGCCGTCATCACAGTATCCTGCAGTATCGAAGAACGAGCCGGTGATCATATACTCCATGGCAGTGTCATGAGTTCGCTGCAGCAGCTGATGCAGAAAAACCTCCGGAAAGGAGACACGATCTCACGATACAACGTCTCCCAATTCGCAGTCCTGCTGCCCTCTGCCAACATGAAGACCGGCACTCTTGTAATGGAACGTATCAAAAAAATTTTCTATAGTGAGACTGCAGCTTTGGGATTCGTATTCAGCTACAAACTGAAATCGCTGACCAGAAGTCCCGTAAAGGATATACTACGGCACAGCTCCTGAAATATCATCATGCAGTTTTTACTTTCACAAGTACGAAACCGCCCTTTTCGTCGAAACCTGTATCCCAGAGTTTCTCAAAATCAAGCCAGTCAGCTTTGCCGTATGTGGCTGTCTTTATATAGAACCTGCCGTCACGTATATCGTATCCGTTCACGATGAACCAGTGCCATTCAAAAAAACGGAACTCTCTGTGTATGTTCTTCAGCATGAGATAAGGCACAGGCATATCTGAATCTATCTGCGCTCTTATCAGTTCCGCAGCCCGGCTGTATTCTATCGTGCCAGGTACACCCTCCAGGACTATATCATCTGCGAAACTGTCCTCTATATAGATCTCCACACCTCTGATATATGTATCCAGATCCTTTATGCCAGTCTCCCTCGGCTGCAGGTAAGACTTCATCAGCATACCGAACTTCCTGTACTCTCTCTTTGTAAGTTCCCTGACATCGAAAGGACAAAGCCCGCTCCTGTCTCTGTAC
>CAKQNZ010000149.1 GCA_934255435.1 uncultured Clostridia bacterium
GTGACATCCTGCGGCTTCGGCGGGATACTGGCAGATGATATGGGTCTTGGAAAGACGCTGCAGGTGATAGCGGTGCTGCTGGCAGACAGACTGGAAAGAGATGCTGAAGGCACAGGCAGCCGGGATATCACCGGAGATTATCCGGATAAAGATACTGCCGGCGAAAGCAGCTGTGCAGCCCTCATCGTCACGCCGGCCTCCCTTGTATACAACTGGCGTGAGGAATTCACAAGATTCGCACCCCAGCTTGACGTCTGCATGATAACCGGCACAAAGGCTGAACGAAAAAAGAAACTGGAAAGCTGCAGTCAGCACGATATACTGATAACTTCCTACGATCTGCTGAAGCGGGACATACAGGAATACGAAGGTAAAACTTTCAGATACCAGGTGATAGACGAGGCGCAGTCCATAAAGAATCACACTACGGCAGCGGCCAAGGCGGTGAAGGTGGTAAACAGCCGCAGCAGGTTCGCTCTGACAGGGACCCCTATAGAAAATAGACTCAGCGAACTGTGGAGCATCTTTGACTACCTGATGCCGGGATTCCTGTATTCCTACGACAGGTTCCGCAGAGAGCTGGAACACCCTGTTTCGAGAAACAAGGACGAAGTAGCGCTGGAAAAGCTCAGGCGCATGGTGGAGCCATTTATACTGAGGAGACTGAAAAGCGATGTACTAAGGGACCTGCCTGACAAGATCGAAGAAGTGCAGTACGTGGCCTTCGAAAAGCATCAGCAGCAGCTTTACGATGGACAGGCTTTGCGTATGAAAAGCATGCTGGAGTCCCAGAGCGATGAGAATTTCATGAAAAGCAGGATGCAGATACTTGCTGAGCTCACACGGATCAGACAGATATGCTGCGATCCGGCGATATGTTTCCAGGACTACAGCGGAGGCTCAGCCAAACGTGAAGCCTGCATGGAGCTTGTGCGCAGCGCTGCAGACGGAGGCCACAAGATGCTGATATTTTCGCAGTTCACATCTGTGTTCGAACTGCTGGAGGCTGACCTTGACAGGGAGAAGCTTTCGTATTACAAGATAACGGGAGCGACGAGAAAAGAAGAACGTATCGAGCTGGTCCGCAGGTTCAATGAAGACGACACGCCTGTTTTCCTCATATCCCTGAAAGCAGGCGGCACAGGGCTGAACCTCACCGGAGCGGACATCGTGGTACACTATGATCCGTGGTGGAACATCGCAGCCCAGAACCAGGCAACGGACCGTGCCCACAGGATAGGTCAGGAAAAGACGGTATCCGTGTACAAACTGATAGTCAAGGGTTCTATAGAAGAAAAGATACTGAAACTGCAGGAGGATAAGAAAGCTCTGGCGGACGAGATCCTCAGCGGTGAGACAGGCGGACTGATGACCATGAGCAGGGAAGATCTGATGGAGCTGCTTTAAATAGTATACAATGGCTGCAGTAGTTGACGACACATAAATGAGATTGTATAATTGTATACAGATATACAAGATCCGGTGCGATGGTCAGGAACATGCACAGCAGGATATGCGGGCACCGGGAATGCAGGAAAAATACAAGGAGGTACCAACCATATGAAATTATACGACAAAGGAATATATCTGCTGAATGGCAGAGAGATAATCGAAGACGGCCCTGATGCGGCAGCGATACTGGCGAAGAAGGGCATCACAGCCGACAAGGCTGAAGCGGCTAAGGGGACGATAGCATACAACATCCTCAAAGCTCACAACACTTCAGGCAACATGGAGAAGCTGAAGATAAAGTTCGACAAGATGACGTCCCATGACATCACTTTCGTCGGCATCATCCAGACAGCAAGAGCCTCCGGCCTTGAGAAATTCCCTATACCGTATGTGCTCACCAACTGCCACAACAGTCTCTGTGCTGTAGGCGGAACAATAAACGAAGATGACCACATGTTCGGACTGACATGCGCCAAGAAATACGGCGGCGTGTATGTACCTCCTCATCAGGCTGTCATTCACCAGTATGCCAGAGAGATGATGGCATGCGGCGGTCAGATGATACTGGGTTCAGACTCCCACACACGTTACGGAGCGCTGGGTACTATGGCCATGGGTGAAGGCGGTCCTGAGCTTGTAAAACAGCTGCTGGAGCAGACATACGACATCAACATGCCGGGCGTTGTGGCTATCCACATGACCGGCGCACCTGTACCGGGAGTAGGCCCTCAGGACGTGGCACTGGCTATCATCGGAGAAGTTTTCAAGAACGGCTATGTCAACAACAAAGTCATGGAGTTCACAGGTCCGGGAGTAGCTTCCATGAGCGCAGACTTCAGGATCGGCGTTGACGTAATGACAACTGAGACTACATGTCTTTCATCCATCTGGGTGACAGACGACAAGATAAAGGAATGGTACGACATCCACGGCAGGAGCGGAGACTACAAGGAACTGAAACCTGCTGACGTGGCGTACTACGATGGCTGCGTGGAGATCGATCTGAGCCAGATCAGACCTATGATCGCTATGCCGTTCCATCCGAGCAACACCTACACTATCGACGAGCTGAACGCCAACCTCATGGACATCCTCGACGACTGCGAGAAGAAGGCTCTTGTCAGCCTGGACGGTCAGGTGGACTACACACTGAAGGACAAGGTGAGAAACGGCAAGCTCTATGTCGAGCAGGGCATCATCGCAGGCTGCGCAGGCGGCGGATTCGAAAACATCTGCGCTGCAGCTGATATCCTGGACGGCAAATACATCGGATCAGACGAGTTCACCCTCAGCGTATACCCTGCAAGTACGCCGGTATACATGGAACTTTTGAAGAACGGTTCAGCTGCAAAGATCATGCAGTCGGGCGCCATCATGAAGACAGCATTCTGCGGACCATGTTTCGGAGCAGGAGACACGCCGAGCAACAATGCGCTTTCCATAAGACACTCCACAAGGAACTTCCCGAACAGAGAAGGCTCCAAGCTGCAGAACGGACAGATCGCTTCAGTAGCACTGATGGACGCGCGCTCCATCGCAGCAACAGCAGCAAACAAGGGCTACCTGACTCCGGCAACAGACCTGGATATGGAGATAAAGACACCGAAGTACTTCTTCGACAAGGAGATCTACGAGAACAGAGTATTCGACAGCCACGGCGAGGCAGATCCGAGCGTGGAGATCAAGTTCGGACCGAACATCAAGGACTGGCCGAAGATGAGCCCGCTGCCTGAGAATCTTTTCCTGAAGGTGGTATCGGAGATCCACGACCCTGTAACGACTACAGACGAGCTGATCCCTTCAGGCGAGACTTCATCATACAGATCCAACCCGCTGGGACTGGCAGAGTTCACACTTTCAAGAAAAGACCCTGCATATGTAGGACGTGCAAAGGAAGTCCAGAAAGCCCAGAAAGCGCTGGAAGCAAACGAGGATCCTGTAAAGGCGCTGCCTGAGATGGAGGCTGTATACAAGGCAGCATGTGAAAAGTTCGACGGAGTGAACAGCGGTAACATCGGCGTGGGCAGCACGATATTCGCAGTGAAGCCGGGAGACGGTTCAGCCAGAGAGCAGGCAGCATCATGCCAGAAGGTACTGGGCGGATGGGCCAACATCGCCAACGAATACGCTACGAAGAGATACAGATCCAACCTCATCAACTGGGGCATGCTGCCGTTCATCATCAAGGCAGGCGACCTGCCGTTCGCTAACGGAGACTACCTCTTCATACCTGACATCAGGAAAGCCGTAGAAAACAAGGCTTCTGACATCACAGCATACGTTGCATCGCCTGACGGCCTGAAACCGGTAGAGCTCAGCCTTGGCGAACTCACAGACGATGAAAGAGAGATAATCCTCAAAGGCTGCCTGATCAACTACAACAGGAAATAAGCCGGGAAGATACACCGATAACAGATATCAAGTTTATGCCGCCCGGCATCACGGGCGGCGGAATGGAGAAAAACATGACATATACAGAACACTTTGCGAAAATAGTCGAAGAGCAGCTGGCAAGAGTGGAACGCTTGAAAAACGCTGAGCCGGCGCCGGATTTTGCAGCGAAAAGCAAGATAATAATCGGGATGATAGACGGAGACGGCATCGGACCTGTCATCATGGATTCATGCAGAGCCATCCTGGACAAGCTCCTTGCTGACGACATCGCATCAGGAAAGATCGAGCTCAGGAAAATCGAAGGTCTGACTATCGAGAACAGGATAGCGAAGATGGAAACAGTACCGGCAGACACGCTGGCAGCCATCAAGGAATGCGACCTGCTGCTGAAGGGTCCTACCACGACTCCGGGCAAAGGCGATGGTCTGCCTAACCTTGAGAGCGCAAACGTTACTCTCAGAAGAGAACTCGATCTCTTTGCAAATGTGAGACCTGTAGTCATCCCTGAGAAGGACATCGACTGGATCTTCTACAGAGAGAACACAGAAGGCGAATACGCACTGGGAAGCAGAGGCGTTGACATCAGCGACGATATTTCCATAGACTTCAAGGTGACTACTACAGCAGGCACAGAGCGCCTGGCAAGAGCTGCTTTCGAATATGCGAAGAACAACGGCAACAAGAACGTTTCCATCGTTACGAAGGCCAACATCATGAAAAAGACAGACGGCAAATTCCTCAGCC
>CAKQNZ010000150.1 GCA_934255435.1 uncultured Clostridia bacterium
CGTTAGCCAGGAAAAGCGGACATTTTTCAGGATCCGTCAGCGGATTGAGGAAAGATTCACCGCTGAAATACTGTGCAAATCCTGTATTTGCCGCACCTGTACCGAACACATTGATTTTATCGAATTCTTTTTTATCTGATGTTTTCATGATATCACCTCTCTGGATTTTTATCTGACGTACATACGCCGTATATGAAATGCCTGCAGAATCTATCAGGCTGTTGTCAATAACTCATGCAATTACAGACTGCTTTCGATCGCCTGCGGAAAGTCCTGCGGCTGCGGCACCGAAAAAAGCTATGTCAAAATGAGGATCACAAGTATAAGCTATGCAGCATTATAAATTTTCCCCACTTCAGCCGGAAAGAAATTTACCGCTCCGGTCTGTCAAATGACTTACTTTCGGTTCCCCTGACAGAAATGCGGGGTTCACTGGCTTCAGTCTGCCTGGAAAATGTGTCTTCCGAAATCCTGCAATGGATCTCCGGCATACGACAGCTGTGCTTTGATGCATGGGCCGGCTCGCAGCTCATGTAACATCGCCTATAACCAATTTTCTATGTCTTTCTTTGCCTTGCTGACGCTGGCTCCGTGTATAGCCAGTCCATCCCTTACGTCTGCATCAGGGCAGAGTTTTCTGATGTCATCCATGCTGCGTCCCATGCCGCTGCCTTCGTGAGTGCAGAAAGGCTTTATGACTTTTCCACTGAAATCAAAGTGTTCAAGGAATGTGAACACTGCCATAGGCATCGTGCTCCAGTAATTAGGATAGCCAAGATAGATCACATCGTACTCATCGATGCTGTCCGGATATGATACAAGTTCCGGTCTTGCGTCGCTGCGCTGATCCTCCTGCGCTTGTGCTATACATTCATTGTAATCCTTTGCATAAGGTTCTTTCTGTTCTATCTTGAAAAGATCTGCTCCTGTGATTTCTGCCAGCATCCCTGCTGCGATCTCCGTGTTGCCTGTTTTCAGCGTCTTTATCTGACCGTTGACATAATTTTCATCAGCTCTGGAATAAAAAGCTATCAGTTTCTTTGCCATCTTTCATATACCTCCCGTTCGTTCTGTTTACATCATAGCACCTGCGCCATTGACCGTGAATCTCCGATATGTTACCATGGTATCAACTAAAAATTTATGCCGCCGCAATGCTGGCTGTAAAGAAGTCGCCTGAAAAAGAAAAATGGAGCGATAAGTTCCTCTCCAGCTGAATCCGGGGAAGTCCACAATGCTCCTTCGGTGTTCCGACTCGCTTCGCTCCCTGATGTCGCATTTTCCGGACAAACTGAAGCTGGGGATAGGATCTCCAAGCGTAGGCGAAGCCGTAGGAGCGAACGCTGTGAGCATTGCCTTTCTCCCCGGAGAGCCGCAGGTGATCCGTTTGACAGAACTGGCAGCAAACAGTCAGCAACATGCCGGAGCGTAAGCGTTGGCGGCTTACCGCCCCTGCTGCCTGCTCTTCCATGTGAGCCCAGGCTATGAAGCTCCGCAAACTTATGGTGCATCCGGAGGCTGCGGAGCTATCATAATATAAAGTCCAAATCATTTTCACGGAGGTGTTCATATGTATGACCCAGCGCTTGATACGTTCATAGCAGTTGCGGAATGCGGCAGCTTTACAAAAGCGTCGCAGCGACTTTACATTTCGTCAACTGCGGTGATGAAACAGATAAATGCGCTGGAGCGCAGGCTCGATCTGAAACTGGTAGACAGAACGCCTGCAGGGATCAGTCTGACTCCGGCAGGCGAGATAATTTTCCGTGATGCACAGCTCATCATCGGATATGCAAAGAGAGCTGTATCAGACGCCCGGGCAGCCATGGACACGAACGACAATACTTTCCGTGTCGGAACGTCGCTGCTCAATCCGGCCAAACCTTTCGTGGACCTCTGGTATCGTGTGAACAGCGAATTTCCGGACCATAAGCTGCACCTGGTACCTTTCGAGGACAACCACGAGGGCATACTTTCCGAGATAAAGAAACTGGGCGAAAAATTCGACTTTCTCATCGGAGTATGCGATTCCCGGACCTGGCTTTCCCTGTGCCAGTTCCTGCCCCTGGGCCGGTACCACAAAATGGTGGCTGTATCGGCAGAACATCATCTTGCTGCAAAGAAACAGCTGGAGTTAAGCGACCTGTACGGCGAAACGCTGATGATGGTGAAGAAGGGAGATTCAGGCGCCAACGATTTCATCCGCAACGATATCGAAATGAACCACCCTGAGATACATATAGAGGACACACCGCAGTTCTATGATATGTCTGTATTCAACCGCTGCGCCGAGACCGGTAACGTACTTCTCACCATCGAATGCTGGCAGGAAGTCCACCCCGGCCTTGTTTCCATACCTGTGAACTGGGAATACAGCATACCCTACGGGCTGCTCTACAGCAAAAAAGCGCCGGAGGACGTCCTGCGCTTCGTGAAAGCTGTTGAAAAAATGTAAGATCCTGCACTGCTGACGGCGGCCTCATATCTTTTCATATGCGATCCGTGGCGTGCCGTCATCCACGTGTATTATGCCACACTGACGAAACCCCAGTTTTTCGATAAGATGCCGCATCACAAGATTGTTTTCATGAGTGTCGATACGCAGATGGCTGATCTCTTTCCAGCAAAATTCAACAGCAGTCTGCATCATTCCCTTTACTTCACCGTCCCCTGCGATCCGGTGTATCGTACCGTACTCGTCTGCGGAAAGCCACTGCCCCTGCTCTATAACGCTGTAAGTTTCATCCTCGCCCACTATGAATGCAAATACTCCATGTATATCGCCTGACTGCTCTATGATATAAAGCTGCTGCTCTGCGATATCCTCTTTCAGCAGTGACTCCTGGGGATATCCTCCTGCCCACTGCGACCCATTGCCGTTTGCCGCCATAAAGCCCCTTGCGATATCATATATCTGCATTATACGATCCAGATCTGCAAACACCGCTTTCCGCATCTTTATCTGTTCCATCTTTGCCTCCTCATGAATCAAGTGTTTTTAAACTTATAGACCTTTTGCCCCATCATATCTCAGTGAATAAGCTTCCTGTAAATATTTTTCTATCAGGATTTTACCATATATCAGCGCCTGCGACTATCCTGCCGGTATTGAAAAAGTCCCCCGCCGGTATTATAATCTAATCATCGGTCTACTGCTGCAAAGCATCACGATCATAAATCGTCATATTTCAACGACATCACAGGATATCGAAAACGAGGCTGATGTTCTCAGGCTTCCCGGCATAAAAACGAACATCCGGACTCTGCGATATCTGGACTGATGACATTTACATAGCAAACAGAAAGAGAGATAAATCAGAATGAACACAAAGGATCTCAAAAACAGCAGGATAGCTGTCATCGGTGCTGGCGGTGTAGGCGGCTACATCGCAGGTGTGATGGCACACAGTTTCGACCATGTTACCATGGTGCTGAGGGGCGAAAGGCTGGAATATGTGAAAAACAACGGGTTCACCCTCCACAGCGACCACAATGGGGAAATGACTGTCAGACCAGAGCGGGCCGTCACACTTGACGACATCGGTCCGCAGGACTTTATTTTCATATGTGTAAAGAACTATTCCCTGGAGGACACCTGCCGCCAGCTGGCGCCTCATGTCGGAGACGATACCATAATCATACCGGTGATGAACGGCGTCGATCCTGGACAGCGTGTCCGCAGCCTCATCGGCAAAGGCACAGTGGTGGAATCGCTGATCTACATCATATCTTTTGCAAATAAAGACTTTTCCGTGACACAGCAGGGCGACTTCGCAACGATAAAACTCGGTATCAACGATGCTGATGAGAAGGAAAAGCAGGCAGTCGAAGCTGTTGATGCTCTTCTGACCGCTGCAAACATCGACCACGCAGTAGCCGAGGACATAACCCTTGAGATCTGGCGCAAATACCTGCTGAACTGCGGCTACAATGTAGCCACTTCATATTACGATTATACCATCGGTCAGATAAGGAAAGACCCTGCTAAAAGAGAGGAATTCGATGCTCTCATCGATGAAGCTGCCAGTGTAGCACGGGTAAAAGGCGTCGGCATAACCCAGAAGCACACAGACAGTATCAAATACAAATTCCGCAACACATGGGCGGACGGCGCTACAAGCTCACTGCAGCGTGACATATGCCACGGCAGGATATCAGAACTTGAGACTTTCAGCGGCTATATAGTCCACGAAGCAGAAAAACTCGGCATACCTGTTCCGGTATCTGCAAAAATGTACGAAGCTCTCAAGCTCAAAGATGTACAGAGAACAAAATAAAATGAAAAAACACAGCACTCTGATAAAATTCATCGCATATGACATCATCGCCATCGTTACAGCACTGGTCTCCTTCGTCTTGTTCAGGCAGACCGGTGCGGGATGGCTCCTGTCCTTATATGTGACTTTCCTTACCATAGCATACCACTTCACAGTGCGCCTTGCCGTCGGCCAGGCGATGATCCTTTACTACAGAAAAAGACCCCCTCGGTCCGGCAGTCTGATGACACGGACATTCAGTTTCGAGCCGGAACTTTACCGCAAACTCAACGTCAAATCA
>CAKQNZ010000151.1 GCA_934255435.1 uncultured Clostridia bacterium
TCCTGATAGTATCGATGATACTGCTGGCAGTGACAAGACCTGTAGTGAAGGCAAAGCTCAACAGCAGGACAGAAAAAACGAATGTCGAGGCACTTATCGGACAGGAAGGCGTGGTGGAGGAGGATATCTTTCCCCACACGAACGGACAGGTGAAAGTGGACGGTAAGATGTGGACAGCTGCATGCAGCAGCAGTGCGATAAAAAAAGGCACAGTAGTTATAATAAAGAGCATAAGGGGTGTTACCCTTACAGTAGCGGAAAAGAGACAGGAGGATAATTAATATGTCGATAGGAACTATATTAGCAGTGATCATACTGCTGGCGATCATAATAGGACTCATAGTGACGAACATCCGTATAGTGCCCCAGGCCAACGCATATGTGCTGGAAAGACTGGGAGCGTACTATGCAACATGGCAGGTGGGACTTCATTTCAAGATACCTCTCGTGGACAAGGTGGCGAGAAAGGTGTCTCTCAAGGAGCATGTCATAGACTTCCCGCCGCAGCCTGTTATCACGAAAGACAACGTCACTATAGAGATAGACACAGTCGTATACTTCCAGATAACAGACCCTAAACTTTTTGCATACGGCGTAGAGAACCCGATGGCTGCCATAGAGAACCTCACAGCGACAACACTGAGGAATATCATCGGTGAACTGGAACTGGACGGAACACTGACAAGCCGTGAACATATCAACTCCAAAATAAGACTGGTGCTTGACGAGGCTACAGATGCATGGGGCATCAAGATAAACAGAGTCGAAGTCAAGAACATCACGCCGCCGAGAGACATCCAGATGGCCATGGAAAAGCAGATGAGAGCAGAGCGTGAAAGAAGAGAAGCCATACTGAGAGCAGAGGGTGAAAAGAAATCAGCTATCCTCATAGCAGAAGGCAACAAAGAAGCTGTGATACTTGAGGCAGAAGCTTCGAAGCAGTCGGCTATCAAGGCTGCGGAAGGTGAAGCTGAAGCTATCCGTATGGTGCAGCAGGCGACTGCCGATGGTCTGCGTATGCTCAGCGATGCAAACGCATCGAAGGAAGTCCTGACACTGAAAGGTCTGGAAGCATTCGAGAAAGCTGCTGACGGCAAAGCCACAAAGATCATTATTCCATCTGAGATCCAGGGCATGGCAGGCATCGCAAGCTCTCTCACAAGCATCGTGGACAGTTCAAAAGACAGCAGGACACTCAAGTCTGTGAGGACCGAATGAGAAACTACACGTCATGCAAATCATAAACACACACCAGCAACACAGAATATACACACAACTGAGTGATAATATCTGAGGAATAATGACAATATAAGTGAGGTAACATTTATGAGATCAGACGACAAAAAGAAAAACAGAAAATCAAATCAGAGTGCAGGAACTGCAGTTTCAGCTGTGGCAGTAGTTATGTATATACTTTCCGCTGTCATGCTGCTGGCAGCTATATTCATGGTATACTACAGCATACAGTCGGTGATGCAGTACGTCACATCCTACGGTCTTTCGATTTCAGATGTGAAGATGGACGTGATACAGTCCGTGGCATCCACATTCCTGCCATATCTGACATATTCGGCAGTTCTGTTCGGCATCGGCAAGATACTCAGCGCTGTAAGAAAAAACAGTGCTGCAAAGACTCAGGCACCTGCACCGGCAGCATCTTCAGAGGCATGCAGCGAGAAGGCTGCATATATATCAGATGATACTGAGGCTGAAGATACCGCCGAAAAGACTCCATACGAAGAATGCAGCGGCGATGAAGACAAGGATACTGATAACAAGAGCGACAGTGATGAAGATAAGGACGAATAGTTATCCTGACAGCAGACCGGCGCACCAGCATATCACAGCAGGTGCGCTGTTTTTGTTCTTTTCATGACACGGCCGGCTGCCCTGAGCGATAACATGCGGTCAGCTTTGTAACCGTAATGTAACCCTGAGGTGATAAAATCATGACATTCTTTAAAGTATCAGAAATAAAGAAAAGGGTGATGTGATATGGCAGATAAGAAAACGATATACATCAGACTGTCCGGAGGATTCATGTACAGACAGTCTTCGAGAGACAAGTGGAAACAGCTGGACGGCAGCATATCCTGCGGCAGAAAACTGCGGTCCTTCATAGAGTATCTGATCGTTAATCACGGCAGCGACATACCTTCCGACGATCTGAGAGAAAGGTTCTGGCCTGCCGATCAGAGCACCAATCCCGTAAGCTCGCTGAAGTACACGATGCACAAGGCAAGGGGCGTGCTCAACGTTATGTTCCCGGAATATGCAGACGATATGGTATGGACTGTAAGAGGATATTTCATATGGAATCCTGATATCAGGCTGAAGATCGATATAGAGACTTTCGAGAACAAATGTCGTCTCATAAGGAAAAAAGGCGATGAAATATCTGCAGATGATATCATGAGTGTACTCAGCATCTACAGGGGCGATGCTCTGCCGGGCAACGACATGGAATGGGCGAAAAACATACGTCTGCACTGCAGAGCTCTTTATATAGACCTTGCCAACACAGCGGTGATGCGTCTGAAAAAGCAGGACCGGTGGGAGGATATAGTAAGTATAAGCGAAAAAGTCTGTTCTATTGAGCCGGGTGAAGAACGATTCACATGTTACAGGATGGAGTCTCTGATGAAGATAGGTCAGCCGAACAGAGCTATGGAGCATTATGAACTGTACAGCAGACATATCTGGAAAAAGTACCGCAGGATACCATCTGAGCAGGTGGAAAGACTTTATGATAAAGCCGTAAGATCTCAGTCGGATATGGACGGCAACAGCGAAAGTCTTTTGAACTCGCTGACAGAAATGAAGTCGTCAGGCAAGGCGTTTATGTGCAGTTTCAGCGTATTCAGAAGCCTGGTGGAAGTCGAGCTGCGGCGCATGAAGCGTGACGGATTCATTTCATCGGCAGCGCTCATAAGTCTTATGGAAGAAGGCGGGACGGCGTCTCCCGAGGCAGCCCTCAGATGCATGGAGAAAACGATCCTGGATTCGCTGAGAGTCGGTGATGCAGTGTCGAGACTTGATACCGGAGCTTTTGTTGTACTGCTCCACGGAGCAGCTCTTGAAGGTGCGAAAAAAACGATAGAGCGTCTGAAGATCGAATACAGGACGAGGTACAAAGTGTCAAAGACCGAGATCATAAGCGAGATACGTGAACTTGAACACGGAAATGACTGATGCGGATATCAAATGGCAGATCATACCATGGTTACTGCAGCGTGGATTACAGATAATTATAGTATGGATCTTGTTATTTTTGCGATAGGAGCAACGGGTTATTCCGTTATAGAATATATTTTCAGAGGATACACGCACTGGTCGATGGCGCTTACAGGAGGAGCATGTCTGCTGGTCTTCTATTACTATACCAGAGAACATATGCAGGTCCCGGCTGTGCTGCGTGGAGCAGTTGGAGCCTGCATTTTTACTGTATTCGAATTTTTTGTGGGGCTTCTGGTCAATCTGGGATACGGCTGGCATGTCTGGGATTACACCGGCCAGCCCGGAAATATCCTGGGGCAGATATGTCCGTTTTTTTCCTTTGTGTGGTTCCTTATAGGCATTGTTCTGTCGTTAATGGCTGAATCCATAAATAAATTCTTTAAATATGTAAAATCTTAGCATATAATATATAAAAGAGGGTGTGCCTGGAGTGCACACAGGCAAACAACATGAACAGGAGAGAACGATCAGATGAAAGATTATACAAAGCTGCAGAACGGAAGTGATATCAGAGGGATAGCGATAACAGGCGTTCCGGGTGAACTGCCGAACCTTACAGCAGACGAGGCTGCAGATATCGCAAGAGGATTCCTGATATGGCTCTGTCATAAAAAAGGAAAATCGCCGGAAGACATAACCATAGCAATAGGCAGAGATCCGAGAGTATCCGGACAGCATCTTCGTGACGGACTGATGAACGGGTTCGGACCGTACGGCAGCAGAGGCCTGGACTGCGGACTGGCATCCACGCCTGCGATGTTCATGGCAACTGTTTTCCCTGATTTCAAGTGCGACGGAGCACTTATGATAACAGCGAGCCACCTGCCTTACAACAGGAACGGGTTCAAGTTTTTCACTTCTGAAGGCGGGCTCGATAAAAAAGATATAAAGCAGATAATAGAGTACGCTCAGGACGACGGATCGGGGGTCAGAGAGCTGGGGGAACCTGCCAATGCTGATGGATTCACATTCAGATTCGGCAAGAGAGTGTACGAAGCGGAGACTGCAGACATAATGACGCCTTACTGCGAACATCTCAGAAAACTGATAATCGATGGAGCAGATATGGGAGACAGACCCCTTGAGGGGATGAAGATAGTAGTAGATGCAGGCAACGGCAGCGGCGGATTTTACGCCACAAGAGTACTCAAGCCACTGGGAGCTGATATCAGCAGCAGCCAGTTCCTGGAGCCTGACGGCATGTTCATGAACCATGCACCTAATCCGGAGGATCCTGTAGCTATGAACGCCATATCGCTGCAGGTCATAACAACAGGTGCAGACCTTGGCATAATCTTCGATACAGATGTAGAC
>CAKQNZ010000152.1 GCA_934255435.1 uncultured Clostridia bacterium
GTCGAGCATGACAGGTATTCTAATATTATTCGGGGGAAGCATGCCTTATAGCATGTTTTTTCTGATGTTTTCTTTTCTCCGCATGACACCAGCGATGCTGCCATCAGCAGTACCGCAACAAGTATCGCTGTGATTTTCTTCATCCCTGTCCGCCTCCTGATGATTTTCTGGTTTTTATCTGCTTTATATTTCCGGCAGTCACTACCCTCTTCACAAGTTCAGGCACAGCCGGGCGGTCTTCCAATATCACGAATGCCGCTTTCATCTCTGCAGTGGCTGCTGCCGCCTTTTCCATGTCACAGCTGTGCACAGTGCATAAAACGTCCCCTGCCTTTACACTGTCGCCGACTTTCTTTCTGAGTATGATACCTGCCGACATATCTATCTCATCGTCTTTTTTCTCTCGACCTGCGCCTGTATGCTGCGATGCGAGCCCTGTCTTCATAGCGTCTATGCTGCTGACATATCCTCCCTCTGATGCAGTCACATCCAGAGAAATACTGCTGTGAGGCATAAGAGAAAAATCATCAGTCACAGCAGGATCGCCTCCCTGTCCACTGACAAGCGTTCTGAATTTTTCCAGTGCACTTCCGTCGCTGAGAGCATTTTCTGCCATCCTTATGCCTTCTTCCGGAGAATCTGCCTTCTTCCCGAGATATATCATATATCCTGCCAGTATCACTGAAATCTCTGTTATATCTGAAGGTCCGTGCCCTGTCAGCACATCTATCGCCTCCATTACTTCCAGGCTGTTGCCTACAGCACACCCCAGCGGCTGGTTCATATCCGTGATAAGGGCTATCGTTTCCCTGCCTGCAGAGTTTCCTATCTCCACCATCAGTTCTGCCAGCTTTGAAGCGTTCTCTTCAGTTTTCATGAATGCGCCGCTGCCGCATTTTACATCGAGAAGTATAGCGTCTGAACCTGCTGCAAGTTTCTTGCTCATTATGCTTGAAGTTATGAGACTCAGGTTTTCTACAGTCGCTGTGACATCTCTCAGTGCATATATCTTCTTGTCTGCCGGTGCGATATGGCCGGTCTGTCCTATCACCGATATGCCATTGCTGTTCACCAGCTCCATAAAAACGTCTCTTTCCAGAGATATCCTGAATCCCGGGATCGAGCTCAGTTTGTCGACAGTGCCTCCTGTAAAGCCAAGTCCTCTGCCGCTCATCTTTGCTACAGGAACTCCGCAGGCTGCTGCAACAGGTCCGACGATGAGAGTCGTCTTGTCACCTACTCCGCCTGTGCTGTGCTTGTCCACCTTGATACCTTTTATGCTGCTGAGATCCACGATATCTCCGGAATTTTTCATTATGTCTGTAAGAGCGATGGTCTCTGCTCTGGTCATGCCTTTGAAATATACGGCCATAAGGAATGCAGACATCTGATAATCCGGCACGCTCCCATCTGTATATCCTGACACTATATATTTTATCTCATCATAAGAAAGTTCCCGTCCGTCTCTTTTTTCGGTTATTATATCGACAATATTCATGATGATCCTTCCTTTCTTCTACACGATCATGGCTTTATCAGAAGCGGTCTGCAGTTCAGATAATCCAGCGAAACCAGCTGATAGTCTGTACCATGATGATTGCCCATTATCGTGTTCCTGAAACCCTCCTCGCCATGCACATGTCCGTAGATCACACGTCTGATGCCGTGATCTTCGAATATCTGCTGGAACGAAGAGAATGATGCTGTCTTTGAAACAGGAGGATAATGCAGAACTCCAAGTATCGTTTCATCCGGCTTCATCACTGCTTTGGCGCTTTTCAGAGAATTCTCCAGTCTCATGGCTTCTCTCCTGTATATCTTCATATCTGATTCTTCAAAATCATCATTGTCCGGAGTGATCCAGCCTCTTGTACCGCATATATACATCCCTTCCGCATAGTAATGTCCATTCTGCACGAATGTCATGTTATCATAAAGTTTGTTGAGTTTCGTTATCCCTGACCACCACAGATCATGATTCCCTTTGAAAAGCACTTTATGACCGGGCAGCTCTGCCACCCAGTCAAGATCATATTTCGCTTCTTCGAATTTCAGTCCCCAGGAAATATCTCCGGGGATTATCACTGTATCTTCATCTTTTATCTCAGACCGCCAGTTCAGTTCGAGCCTCTGCCAGTGGTCGTACCATCTGCTGCCGTATATATCCATCGGTTTGCTTATGCCTGGCGCAAACGAAAGATGGAGATCTGCTATAGCATAAATACTCATAAATAAGATGCTCCGCTTTTTTATATTTTATTTTCTCACATTCCCGATATATCTGCTGCTGTCATCTGTTTCTGAAACATTTTTCAGCGCCCTCTGGATCTGCCTTGTCCTCACGCCTACCAGCTCGTCCAGCTCCTTCTGTGCCTGAGTCATCTTGAGCTGCGTTTTTTCCAGGACTCCTCCGAATTTGCTGAACTCGTCTCTGACTTTGGAAAGCGTATCCCAGACTTCTCCTGATCTCTTCTGGAGTGCTATGGATCTGAATCCCATCTGGAAGCTGTTGAGCATAGCTGCCATTGTCGTCGGTCCTGCAACGCTGATACGGTAGTCACGCTGCAGCATTTCTACGATGCCGAGTCTCAGGACTTCTGCATAAAGGCCTTCGAAAGGCAGGAACATTATTGCAAATTCTGTGGTTTCGGGTGGCTGTATATATTTGTTTCTTATGTCTCTCGCCGACTTTATCACTGCATTTTTAAGTGCATCCGATGCTGTTTTTATCAGATTCCTGTCGCCTGTGTCATAGGCGTCTGTCAGATTGACATAGGCATCTGCAGGAAACTTCGAGTCTATAGGCAGATAAACAGATTTCGTGCCGTCTCCCGGGAATTTCACTGCATATTCCACACGCTCGCTTCCGCCTTTGACAGCTACATTCTCATCATACTGATCCGGAGAAAGTATCTGTGCCAGTATTGCACCCAGCTGTATCTCGCCTACGATGCCCCTTGTCTTGACATTGGAAAGCACTTTTTTAAGATCTCCTACCCCTGCTGCCAGCGACTGCATCTCGCCAAGGCCCTTAGTGACCTGTTCGAGCCGCTCACTGACCTGCATGAAAGACCGTCCTATACGGTCTTCCAGAGTCTTCTGCAGTTTTTCGTCTACAGTGTTCCTCATTTCATTCAGCTGTCTGTTATTTTCTTCCGTCATCATCGAGACTTTGTTTTCCATGGATATCCTGATGTTTTCAAGTCTCTGTTCTATGCTCATGGATGTATCTGCCAGCTGTCTGTTGAGATCGCTGAGTCTTCTGCTCTGCACATTCACAGCTTCACGCTGATTCTGGGACAGTATGTCGCTCAGGTTCCTGATGCTGCTGCTGACAGTTTCCACCGTTTCCTGCCTCGAACGCTTTATCTCCTCCCGCATTTCACGCCTGAGAGCATTGAAATCGCTGCCTCCGCTGCTGCGTCCGGACATCCTAATGAACATCATCACGACGAGAATTACCAGTATTATCATCATGACAAGCAGCAGTCCTGTGATAAGAATATATGTATTTCCCATAAAAGTTCCTCTTTCTGACAGCTGCCTGTGCTGTCGATAAATAAATTGCAGCAATCATATATTTCTCTGCTGCGCCATTTCCGGCAGCGTTCTCACCAAAGCAGTGATTTTACTACTTCACCTGCTATTATCAGGCCTGCCACTGACGGGACGAATGATACGCTGCCTGGCGTACGGCTGCCTGTCTTTACCGGCTCCTCTTCAGAATAAACGACTTTAAGTCCCTTGATCCCTCTCTTTGACAGCTCACGTCTCATGACTCTTGCAAGGGGGCATATTTTTGTTTTTTCTATGCTGGCGACCTTGAATTTCGTGGGATCGAGCTTGTTTCCTGTCCCCATGGATGATATCACCGGGGTCCCCTCATTATATGCTTTTTCTGCGATGGCTATCTTGCCTGTTACATTGTCGATAGCATCCACCACATAGTCGTACCGGCTGAAATCAAAGCCGTCTGCAGTATCCGGAAGGAAAAAGCACTGCAGTCCCTCAACGTCACATTCAGGGTTTATATCATGTATCCGTTCCTGTACGACTGCAACTTTTGGTCTGCCTAAAGTGCTGTGCAGTGCCGGCAGCTGTCTGTTGATGTTCGTGATGTCTACAGAATCCTTGTCCACAACAGTTATGCGTCCTACGCCTACTCTTGCAAGACCTTCTGCGACATAACTGCCGACGCCTCCAACTCCAAATATTATAACCGATGACTTCCTGAGTTTTTTTACTCCTTCTTCTCCCAGAAGCATCTCTGTACGAGTATACTGTGTATCCATAAAACCTCCATCTGTGATATACAGGCAGGCTCTATGGTACCAGCCTGCCTGCGACTTTATATACTATATCTGCCGGAAATCCACGTCCTGCCAGACGCCTTGCTATCCTTGCACGCAGTTTCTGTTTTTCTCTGTAATCCAGATCTTCTGTATCAGTCCCTGCCAGGAACTGCCGT
>CAKQNZ010000153.1 GCA_934255435.1 uncultured Clostridia bacterium
AGACATATTTGACAAAAATTCTTTTCCGACCTGATATTTATTCATTTCAGCTATACACTCCCTTCCTAATGAACATCCGGAATATCTGTCTGTGAGTTTGCAGATATTCCAGAAGCAACAACAAATCCATTTTATATTCAAATATGCTTACGATGTAACCTTTTTTGTCAACAGTATTCGACAATTTCTGCACAAGCCACCCCAAAGCGGGCAAAGTTCGACAATTTCCGTCAAAAAAAGCACTGTAACATTTTAACGTATCACAGTGCCAAATCTGCTGTATCATCGCCGCCTGATACATGACGACCTGTTTATCACCGAAGCAAGATACGCTGCACCGAATCCATTGTCGATGTTAACCACGCCTACACCATTGGCGCAGCTGTTGAGCATGGACAGCAGAGCTGAAACTCCCCCAAGATTAGCTCCGTACCCTATGCTGGTAGGAACCGCTATCACAGGTGCGTCCACAAGACCTCCAACAACACTGGCAAGAGCACCCTCCATACCTGCGATGACGATTATGACATCAGCTGCTCTTATATCATCCAGTCTGTTGAAGAGGCGATGGATACCGGCAACTCCCACATCATATATGCGTCTGACATCATTGCCCATAAGTTCGGCTGTAACTGCTGCCTCTTCAGCTACCGGTATATCAGCTGTACCTGCTGTAACCACTGCAACGCTTCTGTCCATATGCATCTCATGCTCTTTGTCGATGACAGCGATTATACCAGCGTCTTCGTAAAACTCCGCATGAGGCAGAAGTTCTGTGACAGCCGCATAATCCTCACGTGTCGCCTTGGTAGCCATTATATTGCCGCCCTTTGTCACAAGTTCCTGCATTATATCACGTATCTGGCCGGATTTCTTGCCTCTGCTGTATATGACCTCCGGGAAACCTGTCCTTATGGCACGGTGGTTGTCCACGTTGGCAAATCCAAGATCCTTATAGGGAAGTTCTTTCAGTTTCTCATATGCTGCATCTGTGTCGGTCTGTCCGTTTTTCACCTGCTCAAGAAGTTCTCTTATACTGCTTTCTAACATATTATGTACCTTTCTTTTGTCTGATCCATATGATATATGATATATGTCATCCTGTTATCATGCGTTTTTCGCTGATTATGACATCCGGCTTCCTGTCATGAGATTCGGAAGGTATGTCATCAAGTATCTGAAAATCATAGCACACCGCCAGTGTGCTGCATTCAGGATACATCATGAGATATCTGTCGTAATATCCTCCGCCGTATCCGATCCTGTCTCTGGATTCTGAAAAAACAGCTCCCGGCATAACGATCAGTGTGCCCGTACCCGGCATCAGCATCTCATCAGTCTGCGGTTCTCTGATGTTGTAGCTTCCTGTGTCAAACTGTGTATTTTCATCGTATCTGAAAAAGTCCATGCTGTCTCCGTCCACTCTTGGGAGCCACAGTCTCTTGCCGTCGCAAAGAGCCTCCCCTGCAAGCTGGGGCACATCTACTTCATTGTTTATCGGCATATAAAGGCATATATCTTCTGCCGCCCTGTACGCATCTGACTTCCTGATACTGTCGCATATCATACTGGACATATCCCTTACCTGGTGTTCCTTAAGAGCCCTTCTCATACCCAGTATTTTTTTTCTTATTTCTTTTTTTGCTGCTGCTTTTTCCATCGTTATGTTCTCCTTGCCGGCACCGCTGCATCAGCCATGCCTTATGGTATTAATTTAACATATTCAGCAGCATACAACAATATCCAACCCTCGCACTCATCATCATACTTTCCATCTCAGGACTTTTTCCTGCGTTCCAGCTCGTATATCTCACGCCTGTATATACCTATCCTGTTTATTATCTCCCTTATATAGCAGTCTCTGCTGCATATGTTCTTTGCTATCCTGCTGATATATCCGGCATGTCCGTCACGTACATCTCCCTTTATTTCCAGCAAAAACGACACTATGTTCCTCCTGAGACTGCTGCTGTCTGCACCCGGCACATAGGCTATCTTTACCTCCCCTGTCTCTCTGTTGAAAAATACTGTTTCAGCGCTCAGTTTTATCTTTGCCGGCGTTATGAGAAATTCCACCGATCTCTCCAGTATCAGCAGTGTCCTTTCAAGGATATAAAGGACATCCTCTGTCCTCTCTATCCGGAAACTGCTGAGAGGCGTGAATCCGCTGCAGTTATAGCATACTGTTTCACCACCATCCTCACTCATGAATCCCATTGGCATGAAAAGATTACATTCCCCTGAAGTAAGCATCACCCGTTCATATTCCTTCATCGTATTTTCTTCCAGCCTTATCCGGAACTCCCTGTTCTCCCACATATCACACCATCCTTTCTCTGTTTGTCTGCGCACCATCATATGATATATCCATCATGCTATCTTCCTCCACATTTGCTGCACACACCGTATCCTTTCTGCTCTGCTTCGCTCCTGTCGATGACTGCTGTATGCCGGTCCACCATCCGGCATGTGCCTCTGTGATAGGCAGTGCCGCTTCCTTCAAAACAGAACACCACGTCCCCTGTCTTCATATTGCCTGAGCCACAGACCGAACATGACTTGCAGCTTTTCCTTATATTTGCTGAAAGTACCTTCCTGACTACTGCTGCTCTGACGTAGGTGCAGTTTTCACCATGATACTTTTCGCCAGCATATGGGAATATCCTTACAGGATCCTCAGGTTCACTTTTTTCCAGTCCCTCGCTGCCAAGCGGTTCACCGAGCCTGTCCCTTCCCCTGAAACCACGGAATTTTATATCGGCAGAAAAATCAAATTCTCTGCTGAAACCGGCCGGCAGCTCAAGTTTCATCGAAGCTTCCAGTCTGTATGATGTGATATGATTGCTGTATCCGTCTGAATAATCCACCATAAGACATGAAACCTCTGTATTATCAGGATTTTTCTTGTCGCTTTCCAGCCGCTCCTTTATCTTTTTGCCAACGGAAAGCTGATGTACTCCGTCATATGATCTCAAAGCTGCCTGCCGGCTCTCGTCCAGTGCTCCGTAGATGCAGTTTTCCCATGCACCTGAAACACGCATAAAATATCCTACAGACAGTACAGCCAGTATCACCAGCGGCAGGAATATGGCAGCTTCAAGTGTATAAAATCCTTTAGTATTTCTTTTCATAACTGTATGTCCTGCCGTTCACTCTGACTTCTGCCGATATACCTGCCGAATGTTCATTTATCAGGAACATGCGGTCTCTGTTTTTACGCATGTTTATCTGTATCAGATCCAGTATCCTTGCGGTCTTCACATTGTCATCCTTGAAAAACAGCAGTATCTCAAGATACTGTTCGTATGTATATCCCTTTTCGGTATCCGGCATCATGACACCTGTCTGTGCACCTTTGACAGCACCGTCGATATCCGTAGCCCATGAAGCTTTGTCTTTCACCATCGGCACTTTATGCCCCATCCACAGCAACTTCACATCATTGGCTGATTCTGCATACGCCCATGTCGACGCTACAGCAAGCTGTGTGGCAGCACCGGCTCCCGGTGTGATCAGCTCTGCTGCAGCAAGGACTTCCGCTTTCTTTTTCGGGTCGCTGTATATATGCGCCAAGTTTGGTGGAAAACGCATTGCCTCAACAGCTATCTTTACCTTTCTCTCATTTTTCCTGTCAGTCAGTTTTCCTCCAAGGATATACTCCACTTCGTTTTTAAAAAAGTGCTCTTTGTTCACAGCCTCGGTCCTGTTGTTGAAATGCATCGTTATATACTGGTTCACCAGATAATTTTCACTGCCTTCTTTGAACACTTCCTTCACATCTGATGCTTTGTCACCTATTGAGCTTGCCAGAGCTGTGAGGCCTTTTTCCGGAACCTGTGATGATGGCAGAGATGCTATCGTAGGACCGTGCTGCAGTTTGCATTCCTGCATATCGTTTGTATCTGTTTTTTTATCCGCAGCAGCTTTCTTCAGGAGCTCATTCACCTCCATGAATTTCATACATTCCAGTATCTGCTTTCTTGTGAGTGCGATATCTGACATCGGGAATCTCGCTGCTGTTATGCTGACTCGTTCTTTTCTGACATTCTTCATGCCTTTGAATGTGTAGTCAAGATAATGATCTATCCTGCGAGCAAGTTCCCTGTCTGTACCTTTTATCATAAAAATACCGTACTCCTTCTGCACTCTGTGGTCGAATTCGGACATCACCGATTCGCACGCCAGATCTATGATACCGTCTGCACAGGCTGACACTGAAGACTCTTTCACACTGTATACCATCGCCAGCGTAACAGACATCAGCGCTGCCAGTATCAGTGACAGAAAGACTGCACTGCTTCCCTGCCTGCTATTTTTCATCACTTTCATTGCCTTTCCCACCCTTCACAAGACAGCAGTATCTCACATATCTAACGCCATCTGCAGCATATGCCTTGTCCTGTAT
>CAKQNZ010000154.1 GCA_934255435.1 uncultured Clostridia bacterium
GTGCTCGGACACTGACAGTCCACCGGACTGTCAGGCCCTTTTGGGTTCGAGCCCCCCATGTGGGTATAACAAAAAAGCAGGCTACGCCTGCTTTTAGCTGGTGGAGAATACGGGGCTCGAACCCGTGACCTCATGACTGCCAGTCATACGCGCTCCCAGCTGCGCTAATCCCCCTTATGGAGCCACTGGCCGGGATCGAACCGGCCACCTGCACGTTACGAATGTGCTGCTCTGCCAGATGAGCTACAGTGGCTTGATACGGTATATTTTACTATGTCTGAAACTGTGCGTCAAGTACAACATTCATCACATACAGTCATTCCTTTTCATTGTATGCTTTGCACTGCCTGCTATCCTGTATATGCGCTCACAGGATGCAGGTGTTTTTTATGCAGAAATATCAGCAAAAGTTTTATTTTATAATACGTGGCGGAGCCGCTTTTGTTTTATCATCGCTCAGAAACCTGTTGAAAACGCTGAAAACTCTTAGGTTTTCCGGGATGTTGTTTCACGACAGCACTCATGCACTTTTTTGCTTTGCATAGCATCTTTCATAACTGATTGAGAGCTGCCGGGCTATATGGTATAATCTTTGATAGGTCTGCCGGAGGCAGGCATGATAGAAATTTATGCACCGCAGAGGCGGTTGCAGGGAGATACGACATGGATGAAAAAATGAAGATCCTGAAGATGCTGGAGGCGGGCGAGATAAACGCCGAAAGAGCAGCGGAGCTTATGAAAAATTTACAGTCGCAGTCAGCTGTACAGCAGATGGTAAAAAAAACGACGGCCGGGACAACAGGCAAAACTGCCGGAAAAAGGATACTTGTGATAGATTCTTCCGGGAAAGCAGGCGACAAAGTGACGATAAAGCTTCCGGCCGGTGTAGTCACAAGACTTCTGGAATCGGCGGACAGACTGCCGCTGCCTGCGGGACTCCTTCCTGAAGGCTTTACGGAAAACACAGATATCAGCGAACTTACAGAAGCCGTCAGAGCATGTCTCGACAGTGATATGGAGGAGGACATCGCAGAGATAGTGTCAGAGCACGGCACAAGAACACGCATCTACACAGAATGACGAGAAAGACCGGATCAGACGATGAAAATAAAGATAAAGACAAAGAAAGCAAGTTTTTACATGCCTGTTCCTTCACGCATGGCAAGGACTGCTATAAAATCCATTCCTGACTCTGTATTTGACGATATGCAGAGAAAGGCAGGCAGCTGCCTGGCTCCCTTTGCCAGCAGGGAAATGATGCTTTTCATGTACACTGAATGCAGAGACATACTGGAACAATACAAGGGACTGGAAATGATACATATAGAATCAGAAAGCGGGACTTTCGTTTCAGTGAAATTATAGAACAGAGAAAGGCGTATCAATTGAGATATAAAGGGTCAGAAAGCCCATGATTTCGATAAACATATATGATATGTGAGCTGGTCAGCGGACTCATATACGAGTGCAAAGCCCAGGGATGTTTCTGCTGTACCGGTTGTTCTGATATTTTAATAAATCAAGAAACAAGAAGGACGATTCCTTCCTGGTCATAAGG
The DNA here is from genome assembly GCA_934255435.1 of uncultured Clostridia bacterium. GTDB lineage: Bacteria > Bacillota > Clostridia > Peptostreptococcales > Anaerovoracaceae > Lentihominibacter. Next base: position 1,559 of record CAKQNZ010000154.1, read on the forward strand.
AACATTGACCATAAATATTTGCAGGAGGAGGAAAAACTGCAGAAATGACAGGAAAAACAGGAGTAACAAGACGCAGAAGGGTCGTGACAGCAGCTTTTGCAGCTGTTTTTATCATGATAATGCTGATGGCAGGCTGTACGGCATCAGACGAACGGCAGGCCACATCAGCAGACGGACAGCTTAAAGTATATTTCCTCGATGTGGGGCAGGCGGATTCCACGCTGCTGGTGTCGGGGGACAAAGCAATGCTGGTGGACGCAGGCAACCGGGACGATGCAGATTTTATCATAGGATATCTGCAGAAACTCGGCATAAGCAAGCTTGATTACATAGTTTTCACACATCCCCATGAAGATCACATCGGCTCTGGAAAGGCAGTGGTAGAGGCCGTCGACGTCGGAAAAGTTTTCATGATGGACGGATACGATCAGGGAATATCGCTGAAGCTGAAAAAAGCAGTGGAGGCAGAAGGGATAGAGACACAGGCTCCGCAGCCGGGGGATACCGTCTCTTTTGGTGACTGCCGCATAGATTTTCTCGGACCTGAAAAGGATTACAAAGACGTGAACGATGATTCCATATGTCTGAAAGTGACTCACGGCAGCAGCCGGTTCCTTTTCACAGGAGACGCCGGGACTACGCCCGAGCACGATATGATAGATGCCGGAGAGGATCTTGAGACCGAGGTACTTCAGGCGGGACATCACGGCAGCAGCACATCCAACAGCTATTATCTGCTCAGGGAATCCAATCCTAAGTATGCAGTGATCTCATGCGGTAAAGACAATATGTACGGACACCCTCACAAAGAGACTATGAGCAGGTTCAGCGACCTGGGTGCCGAAGTTTTCAGGACCGACCAGCAGGGGACTGTGATAGCGACGGATGACGGCAGCAGTATCACCTTCAACTGCGACAGCACGAAACCTTCCAGGGAACATACCGACGAACATGAAAAGGCACAGTATATCGGTAATATAAATTCAAAGAAATACCACCGCACCGACTGCGGCGGTCTTCCGGAAGAACAGAACCGGGTATATTTCAGCAGCATAGAAGGTGCTGAAAAAGCAGGATACGATCCATGCGGCAGGTGCCATCCGGACAGATGATGCAGCCTCAGGCAGGATCGAAGTGCTGATATGCGGACCAACGCTGGCTCTCAGGAATGAAAAACGCAAAAAGCTGTCTGACGAATCATATCTGTTCGTCAGACAGCTTTTTGACTGTTTTATATTATCTGTGCTATTGCAAATCGTTTATGAGCTGATCTATGTCGTCATATGACTGGGACTGTGTGGCTTTCGGACCGACAGCCGACTTGTCTCCTGTACCGATGGTGAATGTCCAGATAATGGCAAGAAGCACGAAAGCTGCGATTATGATACCGAAAATCACGAATGATTTTTTGAGCTTTTCTTTTCTGATAGCTGCCTCTTCAGAAGTATATCCGTCAGGTGTATCGCTGCCGTTTGTTGTGACAGCACCTTTTTTTCGGGACTTTGCTTCAGCCTTTTTTTCTGCCTTGAGACGAGCTTTTTCGGCCTTTTCCATGGCTTTGAACTCTTTTTTTGTAAGAGGTGCATCGCTGCGTGCCTCCTGGGTCTGCGTCTCTGCCGGGGCAGGCTGCTGTGGCTGAGCTGTTTCCTGGATCTTCTGTTCAGGTGCCGGAGTCTGTGATGCTGCCTGAGGCATACCGGCCGATGGCTGTTGCTGGCGATGCTGGTTTATCTGAGCATCTGTCAGAGCCTTCATCTGGGCTGTCCGTCTTGAAAGATCCCTGACCTGACCGAAGATGGCGTCAAGTACTTTGAGGTCTTTCGGATCGTAGTGGAGCACGATGACCTTACCTTCATATGCAAAAGCATAGTTGCAGCTGGCTGCATCGTTCATGACATTGCTCATCCTGCTGTAAAGGTACTCTTTGCCGCTGTATGTAAGTGATTTTGTAGTGAACTGTGCGGGCTGGCCGCCTATCTTCAATTCAACCGTTTTCATAATATATCCTCCTGTGCCTGATACAGATGTATGCAGCAGGTCACCTGTCATCACAAAGGAAATAACAGAATATGAGATTTCCTGCTTCATATACATATGACCTGTCGGAAATGGGCAGTATACGGATGTGATGAAAAATTTTTGATTTTATCATATATATTTTTTCTGTGCATATGCCGTGATCCTGATGAAATCGTGAGAATCCAGTAAAATCAAAGACTGCAGAGAAAATATGAACCAGCATGATAACTATTTTATATAATCAATGATAGCTCGTAACAGTGGTAAAAGTCAATAAAAAATTAAATTAATTACAATTTAAGGAAGACAAAGGAGTTGTTTGATGGTATAATAAATGATAAATGCAGCAAATTCAAGTAGGTAAGGAGAAGACGAGGTTTAAAAATGGATAGAAATGCATTAACAGAACAGAGAAGACAAACTGTCATAGGCCTGCTTAAAGGAATGAATATCAAAAAGAGTTCCGAAGGCGGCTTTGATAAGGATGATGTATATGAATGCATGCAGCAACTTTGTGACCTTTATGAAAAAAGCATAGAAGAACTTGAAAATACATACGAAGGTGAAATCGTTTCATTAAAGGATAAGTATCAGAAATACGATGATAACAACGAGTTGTATATCAGTCTTATTATGGAAGCCAAGAAGAGCAGTAACGATATCATCAATCAGGCCAAGAGCGAAGTGGAGACTATCCTGGCAGAAGGTAAGGATGCAGTCGCGCAGCAGGAACAGGCGATCGAACAGATGCGTGCCAACATGGATGCAGAGAGGACGATGC
>CAKQNZ010000155.1 GCA_934255435.1 uncultured Clostridia bacterium
GTCCATGGCAGATATAATATTTCTGCTAAGGGATCTGTCTTTGCATTTCACCTGATTTTCTCATTGTCTTGACACCTTTATATACACTAATATTGTCATTCGCTCAGATACATGATATACTTGAATCAGTTTGACATCAAAGCATATGCTTTGTCGACTGCAAGTGACAGAAATATATAGATAACGAAGGAGTATTAAAGCTATGAACGATAAGATCCGGAAGATACAGGATTTGAAAAAAGAAAAAAACGCAGTGATAATGGCACATTACTACGTTCCAGATGAAGTACAGGATATAGCTGACTACATCGGCGATTCATACTATCTCAGCGATATGGCTACAAAAGTCGACGCTGATATTATCGTCCTGTGCGGCGTATCTTTCATGGGAGAAAGTGCCAAGATACTTAATGCAGGCAAGCAAGTCCTGATGCCTGCTGCAGATGCAGACTGCCCTATGGCTCATATGGCAGATATCGAACGCATCGACGAAATACGCCAGCAGTATGACGATGTAGCAGTTGTCTGCTATGTCAATTCCACAGCAGAACTCAAGGCAGCCAGCGATGTATGCGTGACATCATCCAACGCACTCAAAATAGTAAGCTCACTGCCAGAAAAGAATATATATTTCATACCGGATCAGAACCTGGCTCATTTCATTGCAGACCAGCTGCCTGAGAAAAACTTCATTTTCAACGACGGTTACTGCCATGTGCATCACAACGTACTGAAGGAGCAGCTTCTTGAAGCAAAAGAAGCAAGACCTGACGCTCTGGTCCTGGTGCATCCTGAATGTCGTCCGGAAGTGACTGCCCTTGCTGATTATGTAGGTAGCACCTCGGGCATCATCAATTACGCTACAGCCAGCGATGCTCGTGAATTCATAATATCCACCGAGATGGGCGTCTTCTATCAGCTGAAAAAGAAAAACCCTGACAAGAAATTCTATACTGCAGGCAACATGCAGATATGCCCTAACATGAAAAAGATATCCATAGACAAGGTCCTCACTGCTCTTGAAGATGAAGTGACCGAGGTGATAATGGATGAAACTCTCGTAAAAGATGCCCATGCACCGATGAAAAGGATGCTCGAGCTGTCTGAATGACCCTGAAAGAAGGCATGTTTACCATGAAAAAACAATATGATGTGATAATAGTAGGTACCGGCGTTGCAGGCTGTTTTACGGCACTGCATCTGCCTGAAGATACCGATATACTTATGATAACCAAAGGCGATCTTGAAGAAAGTGATTCGTTTCTGGCGCAGGGCGGTATATGCGTCCAGAAGAACGATGCGGACTATGACAGTTTCTATGAAGACACAATGCGTGCAGGACACTACGAGAACAGTCCCGGCTCCGTAGATCTCATGATAAGGAATTCCCGCAGCGTCATAAAAGAACTTATCGGATACGGCGTCGAATTCGAACATGACGATCAGGGACTCTCATTCACCCGTGAAGGCGCCCATTCCACCAACAGGATACTTTATCACGACGATATAACAGGACAGGAGATAACATCCAAGCTGCTGCTGCAGGTCCAGTCGAGAAAAAATATCACACTGATGACTTCCACCACTATGGTGGATATCCTGTGCAAAGACGGCTCATGCGATGGTATACTTGTTTCCGGATCTGACGGCAGTCTCAGTGCAGTATTCGCAAATGATATCATGTGGGCATGCGGAGGTATCGGCGGTATATACAGCAGCTCCACCAACTTCCCCCATCTGACAGGCGACGCTCTGGCACTGTCTCTGAAGCACGGTATCAGGCTCAAGAACATCAGCTACATACAGATACACCCTACCACGCTGTTTTCCAGAAAAAAAGAGCGTCGTTTCCTGATATCCGAATCGGTTAGAGGTGAAGGTGCACATCTGTACGACAAAAACGGAGAAAGATTCGTCGACGAGCTGCTGCCGAGAGACGTCGTTTCCAATGCCATATTCAAACAGATGGAAAAAGACGACACTGAGCACGTATGGCTTTCTTTCCTCACTATAAAGGATCTCGATGTCAGGGAGCGTTTCCCTAATATATACGAAAAATGCCTCGAAGAAGGCTACGATATCACGAAGGAATGGATCCCTGTAGTACCCGCTCAGCATTATTTCATGGGAGGCGTGGAGGTGGATCTGAACAGCCATACCTCGATGGATCACCTTTATGCATCAGGAGAGACCTGCTGCAACGGAGTCCACGGAGCCAACAGGCTGGCCAGCAACTCCCTGCTGGAAAGCCTTGTATTCGCCAGAAGCGCTGCAAAACACATGATCTCAAACCGCTGCAAAACCCAGGACTCGCCATCACGCTGCGAAAAATATATACAGCTTCCACTGGAGGCTATAGCTGACATATACAGCCTCGATCTTGACGAGTACAGCGATACAGAAAAATACACAGAAGACAACAAGCAGCATATCCTTGACGCCATCAGAAAGGACGGAAAAGAAACAGCATGATAAACGAAATAACTATGAAAAACAACGTCGATCCGCTGATATTAATGGCACTTAAAGAAGACATATCATCAGAAGATGTTTCTACGAATTCAGTTGTAAAAGAAAACACACCTGGAACAGCACAGCTTCTCTGCAAGGAAGACGGCATCATTGCCGGACTGGATGTCTTCTGACGTGTTTTCATTCTTCTTGACGACACAAGCTACGTTGAACGATACGTTTCCGATGGTGATGAAGTGAAAAAAGGCCAGCTCATCGCTGTCGTGAACGGGGACGTCAGGGCGATACTTTCAGGCGAACGCACAGCTCTTAACTTCCTGCAGAGGATGAGCGGCATAGCAACATATACGCACTCCATGGCAAAAATCCTCGATGGTACCTGCACGAAACTGCTGGATACAAGAAAGACTACGCCTAATATGCGTATATTCGAAAAATATGCTGTCAGAGTCGGTGGCGGCTGCAACCACAGATACAATCTATCAGACGGCGTAATGCTCAAAGACAACCACATCAATGCCGCAGGCGGTGTGAAACAGGCTGTCACTATGGCAAAGGAGTATGCACCTTTTGTCAGAAAGATAGAAGTAGAAGTCGAAAATCTCGATATGCTCCAGGAAGCCCTGGATGCAGGGGCAGATATAATCATGCTGGACAACATGTCCGATGACGATATGAAATGTGCAGTTGACATGGTAAAAGGCAGAGCCGAAACAGAGTGTTCCGGGAACGTTACGATAGAAAATATCAGGCGCCTCACAGACATCGGCGTGGATTACATCTCAAGCGGAGCTCTGACACACTCAGCACCGATCCTGGACCTTTCCCTGAAGAACCTTAAACTGACAAAAAGCTGATAAAACAGCTTTACTGAATATACTTTGCAGATTTTATTTATCACAGCTCAAAAAAGCATATGACCCGGAAGAATGTACCTGTACGTTCTCCGGGTCATATGCTTATATTTTACTACAAACAAATTTGCGTATATCATGCCTTGATATACTCCCTGCAGGCATCAAGGGTGCCTTCCATCTTTTCGAAGACGGCCTTTGTCAGGAAGTTGTAGAACTCCTCCTGACGCTGTCCCTTGAGACACTGCCCTACTATCTCAAAGTATTCATCTCTCTTCATAGGCATACTTATCGGTGTGAATCCATTTTCCATGAGATAATAGTTCAGTGAGAACACTGCTATCTCCGCACTGAAGCGGTCGAAAGGATATATATCGATTATCTTGTTGTGTATATACATAGCTTTGAGGATGACATTGTTTCCTGTCTCTCGGCTGTAAAGTCTGCGTACAGCGTCATTGAGCTTGTCCTCTATATCGAGGCTGTGAACAGGTACATGGTTGAATGCGTAGATCACCGGATTGTCTTTTCGGAAATAGCCGTTCTGATCTTCTGACAATATCCTGTATGCGCTCAGCAGGAAATGTCTGTCTATATATGTATCCATTTCGAGACAGTTCTGTGCCACTCTGACCAGATCTCCCATGTTCTCGATGAACACATAATCCTTGACAGGCACCTCCTTCTGGAGGTCCCCTTCCAGTATCCTGTCTACTGCTATCCGTTCATGATTCGCACTCCTTATGATAAGGGGCGCTTTTATCATGTCTATCTTGTTCACTTCGCTGACTGCTGACTTGAGAAGCCTGTTGCCGTGGAGGATAGCTGCCAGCTCTTTCCTCATACTGTAAAGTTTCTCATGCATACACTCACTCCTAGTTCTTCAGGAATCCTATCCTGCCTACAGCTCCCGGATATTTGTACATATCCACTTCGCCGTAGTCGCCCTGCATATGCTGCAGCGCCGGCATCTTGCTCTTTATGACATCATAGCTCATAGT
>CAKQNZ010000156.1 GCA_934255435.1 uncultured Clostridia bacterium
GTATGATACCTTTACTTTGCTGCCGCCTTTCTTTGTAAGCTTCAGTCCGGTAACCTTTGAAGGCGTTGTTTTTACTATGAACTTGTAGTCCGGATATGATTCATAAAAACCTGATACACGGAAATAGTATGTGCCTTCTTTCAATGTATTCTGGAATAAATATTTTTCATATTCATTTCCTTTGGAGTCTTCAACCTCACCTAAACACTGATACACTCCCACTTCCTTGCCTTTGCTGTTCACAATGCGTGTCTCAAATTTGTAGCCATAATAACCTGAAGCACTGTAGAAGTACAGCGATACCTTTGTTTTTGATTTGACCTTGAATTTGAAATAGTCTACATCTTTATAATGTGAATTGCCGTAATATGTCTTGTTAAAGGACACCGAGTTGGCAGTGTTCCTGGTATCGTTAAATTCCTTTTCCACATTCTTTCTTGATTTTTCGCTCTTATAGTTTATCACAAAACTGAAGTGGTAATATTCATTAAGAGCACTGCCCGGATCGCCCAGATAAAGATAGTATGTACCTGCAGCAAGACGGCATTTATTGAACTTGACTCTGATCCACTGATGCCCGTTGGCGTCTTCGTAATCTTCGATTTTCTCATATTCTGAGTATGCCTTTGTCATGCTTGAATTGTATATATAATCATTCCAGCCGACAAAATTATTGATATAGTTTTCATCAACATAGATAACAGGTGTCACGACGCCAGATTCTGGCACAGTGAACTTGTATTTCATGATATGGTCGCTGCCGGTTCTGTACTGATTATTGTATCTTGTGTTGACTTTTACCGTATAGTTGCTGACTCTTCTCGCCTGCGCTTTGGCACTGTCCAGAGAATTCTGCTTTTCAGTTGTCCTGCTGTCCTTCTCTTTTACACTCTGATTTTCTGTTTCATCATCTGCTTCTGCAGGTTCGATAATGATATCATCATTATCGCTTTTCACTTCTGTGCTGCTGCTGGCTGCAGACGGCTCTGTGACAGCATCACCACGCTCAGCTGCATTTACACCGATGCTCGTAAAAAGCATTGCTGTTATCACAGCGATACACAATAACGTCATCCTTCTGTTTTTGTTTCTTTTCATTTTCTCCTCCATTTGTAAATATTTCATCTCAAAGATAATACGATACCATTTACCATATACCCTTGTTCTGTTTACATATTGATTATATCAGGTATATTTTATAAAGTTTCAAAAAAAACGGAGCAATTTCAGGATTTGTGTATCTTATATACATTGAAGCGTTCTGTATGGAGCTGGTATCGTTTATGATATATTTTTATTATCTGATTCTATCTTTCAGATTTTCGTTTATAAGACCGATAAGCAGCTTGTACCTTTTGTATGTGTCTTCATTCCTGCCACAGTATTCCCTGGGCATTTCTTCTTAAATCCCTGTCACCTGATAAGCCAGCTGTGATCCTGCCTGCAGTCCACCACATAGTCAGCATAGACTATATCATCTACTATCTGTAAAATCAGCATATCATAAAAAACACCTTGATATCGAGATGTCTCTGTCAACTATTCATCGTATTCTTTGAAAGTTACCTCTATTTCAGTTCCTTCTGCTGCCGTTGTCCTGCATCCGACTTCATACGGAACATCTTTATCGATACTTTCGATCAGTTTTGTTTCTTTGCCATCTAAAGAGACTGTAAGCTCTTCATTCAAATCATTTGTGTTCTTTCCTTTATCCTGTCGAACCATCAATAATGTCACCGGAAATTCACTGCTATTTGTAACATATAAACTGCCGGATACCGACTGGATACGATCTTCGCTGTATGTGATCGCCGAGTCATCCCCATCAGCAACAACAAAATTCACCTGCTGAAAATCTAATATATTATCATCTTTAGTACCGCATCCTGTTATCAGGGTGATACATAGCAATAATGCGATGCATATACTCGCTGTCTTTACAAGTGCTTTTTCAAATTCAGGCTTATATCTGAATATCATTCAATGGTCTACTCCCATCGGATCTGCATAAATGCAAAGCTCTGTTCTGGTAATTGCCGGCAAAGAGTCTTTCTTACGCTGTTTCCAAATTTTCTTCATGTTCCTGCAAAAACATCCCAAAAATATAAAGTGCAGACTGTCCATATAATCCAGTGCTGTCATCGGCTAAAGCATCTCCTGTTTCAGACATATAAAATGCATTTAGCGCCTCATCTTCTGACATCCCCCATTTGTTCTGTATCATTTTAACAACTTCCGGGATGATCGTTGCACGAATCAAATAGTGTTCCATTCTTCTCACTCCTTAATCTCATAAAATCCCCGATAAACCAGTTCTTCTACAGCCTGCTTTGTACAAAAGGCGATCTGGTTATTGATCTTCTCAAATTTCAATCGCTCTATTGCATCTTCTTTTCGCATTATACCCTGAACTACATATGAAACTGTCTCTCCTACATTATCATTTGCAATATTTCCGATCACAACATCATAATTATGAGAAAAATCTATATCTGATCTGCATTTAACGACCAGTTCCAGCCATTCCATAGAAGCACCTTGAAAACGCATGATATCAAGTGCGGAACCGGTTTCATCCCATTCATAAGTGCTTACGATCCCTGTTGCATTCTTACCCTGTCTTCTGTTTGCCAGCCTCGCTTTTCGTATTGCCCACCGTTCTGCCTGCTCCTGGATATCAGTCGTATAAAAAGCAAAGCCGAAATCTCTTCCCATTTCATTTTTTAAAATTTGAGGATCCGGGATTTCTGTAATCGAACCGTGATATAGTATCATTCTTTCACCCCCAGATATTGGTCAATAAAATGCATCAGATACTCCATACTCATACCGTGCAGATCCCCATAATCCTCATCCAGTAATCGAAGCAGCCCGCTTTTCTCAAAGATACTATACACTTCATTACTCGGTTTACGGATATGATTGCTGTATTGCTCTATACAAAATATTTTAAATGATAACTTACTCATTTTTCAACACTCCCTGTAACCAATCTGTTAACTTGTTTCACATGTCAATATATCCTGATTATATCTCATTCATGTTCTGACGTACAGTATGCTATTATCACTTTTCTCACGATAAATCAATATATCTTGCATGACATCAATACAACCGTCTATAAACGGCTCGATGCATGCCGATTGACGCTTTACCTGAATTTCAATATTTTAATCCTCATCCTTCACTACAGGAATATACACCATCTTCAAAGGAATCATCTTTTTGTATTTATCACTCAAATCGTCATAGTATTTCAATATCAGTTCGACCAATTCTGTACCATTGATACCACGGATAACAGGTGTGCTGTCAAGGTACTTCCGGGCATTCTTTGTATAATTCGAAAGAGTTACAAACAAGCCGTAATCACCCTCTCGCATAGCACCTTTCAACGACTGGATCGTTGTTTCCTTTATATCTCCATTCTGGCTTTTTACCTGGACAAGGATACGAGGCGGAAGCTCATCCTTATATGCCGTGATGTCTATGCCACTATCGCCGCCCTTAGGAGATATGGTTGTTCTGTATCCCATCGCACGAAGAAGATCTGCGACAAAATTTTCTAAGTCATAACCCTTAAACTGACGGCTTAATTCTTTTAATATGAAGTCCTTTGTACTCTCAATGATATCATCTGCTGTTGCACCTACACTCTCATCCTCGGAATCATAAGAATAGTTCTTCTTAAAATTCTTACCAAGTGCACCCAGAAGTTCATCAGCATAATTTTTTACAGAGAAAAAAGACATCGCTGATCCGATCTCATAAAGGGCTCCCTGTGAAAAAGCCATGCGAGGCAGATGCTTCAACCACTTCACTTTTCTGATCTGTACATACTCGACCTGATTTGGATCATATACATATTCACCTTCGACCATACCGATATTCACTTCACGGTTACTCTTAGAAGGGAACACCACATAATCCCCAATCTGAGCCTCATGACAGAAGCGATACAGCATCCCTGCTCCGGCTGCAATACTGCCTTTCTTTGCATCAGGGTAAACCTGTATATATTTTTCTTTGAAAGCATCTCTGTTTGCATCGATGTTGCTCAAATCCCCCATATCTCTCCATCCGATTGCGATTACATCATTCTTGAGGAACAGGTCGTCATCCTGAGTATGTATTCCCCAAATCCGTTTTTCTTCGTTTATCATAATTATACTACTCTTTTCTTACTAACCAATGAAGCATTTGTTTCTTCCAGCATTTGTCTCTTCCCTGGTGTTTTTTTGCAAAACAGGTGGGATGATTTCCTCTACTCCAAAAGCCCTTTTTCTTTTCCCTTTATACTA
>CAKQNZ010000157.1 GCA_934255435.1 uncultured Clostridia bacterium
GTCACGTGGTGCAGGTCAGTATACCGGCAGCGGCCTTCCAGGTGAAGGCAGGATGATACTTGTGGGCGCCCATGATGTCGGATATTTCGAGGTGCTTGAAAAAGCAGAAAAAGGTCAGAAGATAAAAGTACATACTTCATACGGAGAATTCATGTATGAGATCTCCGATATCACTGTGAAGGATGTATCATATATTAACGAAAAGAAACTTGAAAAAAAGGGTAACGAACAACTTGTACTTTATACATGCTATCCTTTCGGTGAAGTCTTTGAAAAAAGCAGCAAAAGGTATTTCGTGATCGCTGACAGGATAAGCGGTCCGGAGCTTGTGGAGGAATAGGAATGGGGAAAACAAACAGTAAAGCAAGAGCTGCAGTGTGTGCGGTTTTCTCTTTCGTGCTTTTTCTCTGCATCACCTGTGGGCTGATTTCGGCGTGCAGTACTTTCACACTGCTCAGTGAATCGCATTTCACGAAAAGCATAGAGGAAAGTATGTATGCAGAGAAAAACTATGATTCTTTAAAAGAAGTGCTCAGAAACGAGGCTGCCGGATACGGGCTTCCTGAGGATCTTCTTGAGAAACAGCTGAACAGCAAAGCTTTCAGCAGCGAAATAGAAGACAACATCGCAGCCGGGTTAAAAGGCGAGGATACAGAAAACTCTGTATCGGATGCCGGACAGGAATTTTCCGCATCTGTGAAGAGTGCCGTGGAGTCCTATCTCAGCGAAAACAAGGTGGGAGACAACGACCGTATAAAACTGGCAGTGAAGGAGATAGTCAGGGATTCGGAGAGCTATTACAGAGAATATATCAGACTGCCCTTTGCAGGATATTTCAGTGAGTACCGCAGCAGTGCTTCAGGTCTTGTTAAAATAATGATCCCGGTATGCGCAGCAGCAGTTGTGGTACTTCTGATACTGCTGATAAACCTGCAGAAAGATCCTGCAGGACGGCGTACATATATATGCAGCAGTCTTATGGCGTCGGGTATAGCCGTCTGTGCAGCAGGGGTCCTGCTGGGCAGCGTAGTGGATTTCAGATTTTCAAAATCACTGGCAGGCTATGCTTCATTCATAGATATATTTTTTTCCGGATCAGCCCCGGTTTTCTGGGCGGCAGGTATCGCAGTCATTATACTGGCTGTGGTGATAATGGTTACAGGAAGAGGTAAAAAGTGAGCAGTGATCTTAGCAGCAAATGGAAGTATATAGATATCCATGCACACATCATCCCCGGAGTGGATGACGGTGCAGAGAACATGGAAGAATCCATGTCCATGATAGAAAAAGCATATCAGGAAGGTATACGTGCTATCATAGCAACGCCGCATTACGGCAAATGGAACCCTGACTACAACAAGACATATGCACTTGGCAGGTTCAGGGAGCTTTATGCCGAGGTGAAAAAAGTCCATCCTGACATGAAGCTGTTTTTTGGCAATGAGATATTCTATGGAGCGGAAGTCATAGAAGATCTCAGGAGCGGCAGAGCTATGACATTAGGCGGGACAGACTATGTTCTGGTGGAGTTTTCCACAGAGGCAGACCGCAGTACTATCGAAGAAGGTCTCAGGGAGTTCGTAAGTGCAGGCTACAGACCTGTTTTGGCACATGTGGAAAGATACAGCAGTCTTCACGGAGATCTGAAAAGTGTCAGAGAACTCATAGAAAACGGAACATATATACAGGTCAATGCAAGATCCTATCTTGGAAAGATAACCAGCAGACGTACATTATGGTGCAGACGGCTGCTCGATGAACGGATGGTACATTTCATAGCCAGCGACTGTCATGATGCAGCAGTCAGGAAGCCTGTGATGAAATCTGCAGTTGATGAAATGCTGCGGATAGCATGGGACGATATCGTGACAGATGTCGTTCATACGAATATTATGAAACTCGTGAAAAACGAATTGATATGATGCAGGAGACATACATATGGAACGAGAAAGAGAAGAAATAGAAATCGATTTACGGGAGATATTCCTCGTCCTGAAAAAGAGGTTTCTTGTTATACTGCTGACAGCTGTGATCTTTGCAGGGGTGGCAGGAGCGTACAGTTTTTACATGGCAGAGCCTGTTTATGAGGCAACGTCGAAACTTTACATAACCAGCCAGTCTACATCCATAACATCACTGGCTGATATACAGGTGGGCTCATCGCTGGCTCTCGACTACCTGGAGCTGATAAAAAGCAGACCTGTAGTCGAAGAAGTCATAGACAACCTTGATCTTAAAATGGAGTACGAGGATCTGCTGGGCATGATGAGTGTCACGAATCCTTCGGATACACGTATACTGACAATAAGCGTACAGGGTACAGATGCCACGGGTATAACGAAGATAGCAAATGAATTTTCGGAAGTCGCCATGAGGCAGATACCGAAGGTCATGAAAGTAGACGAACCATCAGTCGTTGAAGTGGCAACGCTGCCGGATCATCCTATCAAGCCGGACAAGAAAAAGAATACGGCGGTGGCGTTCCTGCTGGGAGCATTCCTTGCAGCAATAGTGATCGTAGCGACATATATGCTCAACGACAAGCTCAGGACTTCAGATGATATAGAGCATTATCTGGGTCTGAACACCCTGGCGTCGATACCTGCTGCCAACGGCAAGAAGTCAGGTAGGAGGAGCCGCAGGAAGAAAGGTGGTAAGAAGTGATGGATAACAGCATAATCCTTAATAACCTTGAAGAACTTGACTACGGCAGACGTGAGGCTTATAACTCTCTGAGGACGAATCTGCAGTTCTGTGGCGCAGACCTGAAAACGTTTCTTTTCACAAGCTGTATGCCGGGAGAAGGTAAAAGCACGATTTCATTCGAGCTGGCACGGTCCATGGCTGAAAACGGAAAGAAAGTCGTATTTGTGGATGCAGACCTGAGAAAATCGGTGACTCTCAGCAGATACAAGGCGCAGAGCTCTAATAAAGGCATACGTGGGCTTTCTCACTATCTGTCGAAGCAGGCAGATATCGAAGAGATAATCTGTGATACAAATATCAGCGGCATGAGCATGATACTGACAGGGCCCCTGTCACCGAATCCGACAGAACTGCTGAACAGCGAACTTTTCGGACTTCTGGTGAAATATCTCAAGCTCGAATTCGATGCAGTAATAATCGATTCACCGCCCCTGGGCTCGGTGATAGACTCAGCAGTCATTGCACCACAGTGCGACGGCACGATACTGATCGTCGAAAGCAATATCACCAGTCACAGAGCAGCATCGGAAGTAAAGAAACAGCTTGAGCTGACAGGATGCAGGATACTGGGCGTAGTACTCAACAAGATAGAGCCTGAAAACAGGAAATACTACAAGTATTATGGAGAATATAAATAAAAAATCTTGCATAATATATGGATATTTGTTATATTATAAAGGTGCCTTTAAAAGGTACCTTTATAATAACGAAAAGAACCATGGAGGATTGACCGAGTGGCTAAGGAGCTCGCCTGGAAAGCGAGTAAGGTGTAACAGCCCCGCGGGTTCGAGTCCCGTGTCCTCCGCCAGATCAAAAGCAGCGTGAGACAAACGCTGTTTTTATTTTTTGACTATAAAAGGTATATTTGACATTGAATATGGATATGATGTATAATGTCAACAGGCTAAATGAGATAAGTTTAGATCCTAAAGGCAAAATAAAAACCCATGGATGGCAGTCCATGGGTTTTTGATGCTTTTTGCTGCTCAATGTCTGTCAAGTCATTTGCAAATATAGCAGGCGACTATACTTGCTCCGACAGATACAATAAATGAGATAAGTATGTTATCCAAAAGGCTCACATCCTTCCTGCTGGAAAGAGTCGCAGCATATGTATTATATCTCAAGTTTCAGGCTGACTCAATGCGTTGATAAGGTAATCCAATTATCGTTACATGTTACATATGAAATGATACTATAAAAGTACAAAGTATCGAAAGGAGAACAAAAAATGAACAAGGTAATTCCAAGCGACTGCTGGGAGCTGGACTGGGATGCAATGAAAAGCAATCTGGCAAATGTAATCATGCTCTCATATTTTGATCTGGCGACAATAGCGGAGTGTCTATGCACTTCAAAACGAAATGTTGAAAACTGGGTGCATGGAGATGCATTTCCGGCAATAGAAAATCTTGCAGCATTAGCTACAATGCTGGATTACCCAATGGAGAATTTTATTATAACTAAATATCAGACAAAAGAGATCCTTTACGGAATCGAAACGTGTAAAGACGAGTTAGAACTGCTGATGGAGGAACAACTGAACGATGACAGATCTGCGTCCGAACTGATATATAGTGTTT
>CAKQNZ010000158.1 GCA_934255435.1 uncultured Clostridia bacterium
GCTGTGACGGAGGCGGATATATCGGAAGAATCTCTGGGTGAGATATGTATAAAACAGGTCATGTCGGTTTCAGATCCTGATGACGAAGAGAAAAAAGACGATAAAGACGGTGGCAAAGAAACTGTCATCGCAAAAAAAGGCGAAAACATCGCAGACAAACATAAAAGCAGCGGTGAAAAGAAAAGTACGAAAGATGAAAGCGGAAAATCAGAAAAAGACAAGAACCGCAAGGTGAAGATATCAGGAGGCAAGCCGCTGGTGATAATCTATCATACTCACAGCAGCGAGTCCTATATGCCATAAAAGGAGAGCAATTACCATCGTGAGAAGGAGAAAGGCACTGTCAGAGACGTTGGCAGTGTGATGAAAAAAGAACTTGAAAGCAGAGGGATAAAAGTAATACATGACAAGACACTGCATGACAGACCTTCATACAACGATTCCTACAACAGATCCCTTGAGACCATAACTGCGCTTCGTAAAAAGTATCCTACGGCAGATTATGTGATAGATCTGCACAGAGATGCAGCTCCGGCAAGTGCATCAGAAGGTAAGTATATAAAAATAAACGGCAGACGTGTTGCAAAATTCAGTCTTGTTGTGGGACAGCAGAACGAAAACTACGTTGAACTCTACAGCTATGCGAAAAAAATAAGTGAGAAAGCAGGAAGTACGCACAGCGGGTTCGGCGGTGCGATAATAGAGCGGAATTACAAGTACAATGAGTATGTCAGCAACAGGAGCCTGCTTCTGGAAATAGGCAACAACAAAAATACCATAGAAGAGGCAAGACTGTGCGGCAAATATTTTGCAGGCGTGCTGGCGTCGGTCATAGAGGCCGAGAAAAAATAAACTGAAAGGATAAAGAATATTGAAAAAGACACTGATAGAATGTCTGATGATATGCCTTGTTTTTTTCACAGGGACTGCGATACTGCTGACACTCGACAGTATATGTCAGGAAACGACAGGCTCAGGAGGAATTTTAGTTTTCGATATTGATAAAGACAGCGATTTCAAGTAAAATGTACTAAGTATAAAAAAATGAGAGGCAGAAATGAAGGATTATCAGAAATATATAAGAAACTTTAGCATCATAGCACATATAGACCACGGCAAGTCGACACTTGCAGACAGAATAATAGAAAAAACAGGACTTGTTTCAGAGCGTGAGATGAGAGAACAGTTCCTGGACAACATGGATCTTGAGCGTGAACGTGGTATCACCATCAAGCTTCAGACCACAAGACTTGTGTTCAAGTCCCAGGACGGCAATGAGTACATTTTCAATCTTATAGATACTCCGGGACATGTGGACTTTACATACGAAGTATCAAGAAGTCTTGCTGCCTGCGAGGGTGCGGTGCTGGTGGTGGACGCCACGCAGGGCGTTGAGGCCCAGACCCTTGCCAATGTATATCTGGCTATGGACGAAGACCTTGAGATAATGCCGGTGCTCAACAAGATAGACCTTCCTTCAGCACGTCCTGACGAGGTGAAGCAGGAGATAGAAGACGTCATAGGAGTCGAGGCGGAAGACGCACCGCTGGTATCGGCCAAGGAAGGCATCGGCGTCGAAGAACTTCTTGAAGACATAGTAAAGAAGATACCGGCTCCGAAAGGAGATCCTGAGGGCAGACTCAAGGCGCTCATATTCGACTCGTATTACGACAACTACAAAGGCGTCGTGATCTACACAAGGATATTCGACGGTACAGTCAAAGAAGGTGATACGATCTCGCTGATGAATACGGGCAAGAAATACGAAGTCACCGAAGTCGGCGTTTATTCTCCGGGTCCCGTGGAGTGCAGCAGCCTGAGAGCTGGTGAAGTAGGATATATCTGCGCCAGCATCAAGCACGTTGCAGATGCCAGGGTCGGCGACACCATAACTCTGGCTGAAGAGCCTGCAGATGAACCGCTGCCTGGATACAAGAAAGTGCAGCCGATGGTATACTGCGGTATATATCCGGCAGAAGGCGAGAAATACGAGAACGTAAAGGACGCTCTTGAAAAGCTCCAGGTAAATGATGCAGCTTTCCATTTCGAACCTGAAACATCTACGGCACTGGGATTCGGATTCAGATGCGGATTCCTGGGACTACTTCATATGGAGATAATAGTCGAACGTCTTGAGCGTGAATTCGATCTTGGTGTGATAACCACATCGCCGAGTGTAATATACAAGGTCGTGCTCAATGATGGTAGCATACAGATGGTGCAGAACCCTTCCAACCTGCCTGATCCATCGACGATTGACCACATAGAGGAACCTATGGTAAAGGCAGATATAATGGTACCTAAGGATTACGTTGGCAATATCATGGAGATATGTCAGGATCGCAGGGGCAAGCTGCTGCACATGGAGTACATCACAGAAACAAGAGTGAACCTGCATTACGATATGCCGCTCAATGAAGTCATATACGATTTCTTTGACGCACTCAAATCAAAGACAAGAGGCTACGGCTCGCTGGATTACGAGTTCACAAGGTACGAGCCTTCAAAGGTAGTGAAGCTCGATATACTGCTCAACAAGGATCTTGTGGATGCGTTTTCAATGATAGTCCATGAGTCAAAAGCATATGCCAGAGGCAGATTCGTATGCTCCAAGCTCAAGGAGATAATCCCTATGCACCAGTTCGAAGTGCCGATCCAGGCATCTATCGGACAGAAGGTCATCGCAAGAGAGACAGTGAGAGCCTACAGAAAAGACGTTATCGCCAAGTGTTACGGCGGGGATATATCAAGAAAGAAGAAGTTGTTGGAAAAACAGAAGGAAGGAAAAAAGAGAATGCGCCAGTTCGGTACTGTAGAAGTACCGCAGGAGGCATTTACCGCGGTACTGAAGTATGACGACAACAAATAAACTCGGACTGTATATCCATATACCATTTTGCGTGAAAAAGTGCAGATACTGTGACTTTCTGTCATTTCAGTGCACTGAGAGCAGGATACTGAGCGAGTACGCCAGTGCACTGATACAGGAGATAAAGATAAAATCACGTGACTGGCATTTTCGTGAAGTGGATACCGTATACATAGGCGGAGGCACGCCGTCTCTGATGCCGGCAAAGGATATCGGCAGGATAATGGACAGTCTGAGGGATAATTTCTATATTTCAGAGGATGCGGAGATCACTATAGAGGTGAATCCGGCAACAGTGTCCGACGAAAAGATGGACATGTATCTTTCAAAAGGGATAAACCGGATGAGCATGGGGGTCCAGTCTTTCGAAAATCCGGTGCTGGAAACTCTCGGCAGGATACACAGCAAGAACGATGCATTCAATTCGTTCCAGCGAGCCAGGAAAGCGGGATTCGAGAATATCAATCTGGACATCATGTTCGGAATACCGGGGCAGAGCCTCAAGATGTGGAAAGACACTGTAAGACAGTGCATCTTTTCAGGCCCTACACATATTTCCATGTACAGCCTGCAGATAGAAGAAGGCACAGAGTTTTACGATATGTACAAAAAAGGGCAGCTGGAGGCAGTTTCGGATACAATCGACAGGGAAATGTATCACGAAGCTCTCAGGATGATGCGTACAGCCGGATATGAACATTACGAGATATCGAACTGTGCGCTGCGGGGCTACAGGAGCAGACACAATATGAAATACTGGTCATATGAAGAATATGCAGGTATAGGACTTGGTGCAAGCTCGTTCATCGACGGCAGCAGATACAGCAACTGCAGCAGAATGAGTGATTATATCAAAGCTATAAAGAGAAATGTCTCACCGGTGGATGCGGGGAGTGTGCAGAACTACAGCAAAAAAGAAGAAATGGGCATATATGTCTTTACAGGCCTCAGGAAGGCTGAAGGTATAAGTATAGATCATTTCCAGCACACGTTCAATGAATATTTCTTCTGTGTGTATGACAAGGAGCTGCTGAAAAAATACAGGGGACTTTTGGTCTGCTCGGATGACAGGCTGTATCTGACAGAACGTGGTATGGATATATCAAACAGAATAATGGCGGAGTTTATCTGATGAAAAAGAAATACGTGATGGCACTTGATCAGGGTACGACAAGTGCCAGATGCATAATTTACGACAAAAGCGGCAGACAGATCAGTTCTGCCCAGAAAGAATTCAGACAGATCTATCCGAGAGCAGGATGGGTGGAGCATGATCCGATGGAGATATGGTCCACACAGATAGGAGTAGCTCAGGAGGCGCTGCTGAAAATAGACGCTACATATATGGACATAGATTCCATAGGTATAACG
>CAKQNZ010000159.1 GCA_934255435.1 uncultured Clostridia bacterium
GCTGTCAGCCATGAAGTTCAGTACAGCTTCGTCGAAATCATCACCGCCCAGCTTGTTGTTGCCGTTTGTAGCCAGTACTTCGAAGACTCCGTCGCCAAGTTCCAGGATGGATACGTCAAATGTACCGCCGCCCAGGTCATACACCAGTATCTTGTGCTGTGAATCATCCTTGTCGAGACCGTATGCCAGTGACGCTGCTGTAGGCTCGTTGATGATCCTCTTTACTTCAAGGCCTGCGATCTTTCCTGCATCCTTTGTAGCCTGCTTCTGGCTGTCTGTAAAATATGCCGGAACTGTGATCACAGCTTCGGTTACTTTCTCACCCAGATAGCTTTCAGCGTCTGTCTTGAGCTTTGCCAGGATCATAGCCGAGATATCCTGCGGTGTATATTTCTTACCGTCGATCTCTACAGTATGATCTGTACCCATGTATCTCTTTATCGATGAAATAGTTCTTTCAGGGTTTGTTATCGCCTGTCTCTTGGCAGTCTCTCCTACCAGTCTTTCTCCGTTCTTGGCAAAGCCTACAACGGAAGGTGTTGTTCTGTTGCCCTCTGCGTTGGCGATAACCACCGGTTCTCCGCCCTCAAGGACTGCTACACATGAATTTGTTGTACCTAAGTCAATTCCTATTACTTTTCCCATTTTATGTTCCTCCTGATCGTATATATTAATCGAAAGCTAGCCGACTACTTTCACCATCGACGGTCTTATGACCTTGCCGTTGAGTGTGTAGCCCTTTTGCATTACGCCGGAAACCTTGCCGCTTTCATAATCTTCAGTTTCCTCGGTCATCACTGCATTGTGTACATTCGGATCGAAATCCTCGCCCAGTGCAGCGATCTCAGCCAGGCCCGACTTTTCAAGTACATTGCTCAGCTGTTTGAATATCATCTCCATACCCTTCTTGAAGTTCTCGTCTGACGTCTCCTGCTCCAGTGCTCTCTCAAAATTGTCCAGCACCTCCAGCTGCTCCGTCACGAGCTTCTCGTTGGCGTATGAGTAAAGATCTTTTTTTTCTTTTTCTACTCTCTTCTTGTAGTTCTGAAAGTCTGCCATCAGTCTGAGGTATCTTGTGCTTTCGTCTTCTTCAGGCTCAGCCTTCGCCTCCTGTGCATCCTTCGCTTCTTCTTTGTCAGGTGAAATATGCTCTGCTTCGTCTTTCACATTTTCGTCTGTTTCAGATCCTGCAGCTTCTTTTGCTTCACCGTTTTCGATATCAAGTTTAGTCATCATTGTCTCCTTCCCTGACTGCAAATGCTTTGCTGAGATTATCTGTAAGATACTCTACAACAGAAGTCACTTCTCCGTACCTCATTCTCGTAGGTCCGATTACTCCGATTTTCCCCATAAGCTTGCCGTCAACATGATATGTGGCTGTGATCAGGCTGCAGTCCTGCATCAGTTCATCCTGATTCTCATTGCCTATCGTTATGATCACCCCATTCTCACGATTCACCAGAGTCCTGGTCAGATCCTCTTTTTTGTTTACCATTTCGAGGAACGTCCTTGCCCTGCCTACATCGCTGTATTCAGGAAGTGAAAATATATTTGTAAGACCCTCCATATAGAGATTGACATTGAGCATATCCTCCAGGGTCCTCACAAAGCTTGGTGCAATATCATTCTCAAACATCGCCATTGCTTCAGCATCCGTCTTTATGGCCTTTATAATATCAAAGGTCAGCGCCTCACTGAGAGTCTTGCCTCTGTAGTTGTAGGTCATAGTCTTTGCCAGTATCCGAAGCATCTCCTCCGAAGCCGGTTTCGCCAGCCTGAGGGTCGTGTTTGAAACCTTGCCGCTGTCTGCCACAAGCATCAGCACTGCTGTATATTCATCGAGAGGAAGCAGATTGATGTATTTCAGCGTATCTTCTTCCTTCCTTGGAGTCAGTGCGAAAGCAGTCAGGTTAGTTATCTCCGAAAGCACATGAGCTGCACGTTTGACAAGATTCTCAAGCTCTGCCACATTGCTCATCAGCTCTTCGGTTATGACACCTTTCTCCGCCTCGGTAAGCTCTCTCTTGCTCATCATCTCATTGACGTAGAGCCTGTAGGCCTTCTCCGAAGGCACCCTCCCCGATGATGTATGCGGGTGAGTCAGAAATCCCAGTTCTTCAAGATCTGACATCTCGTTCCTGATCGTCGCAGGACTTATGCCAAGATCGTAGTTCTTGGAAATCGACCTCGAACCCACCGGTTCAGCTGTTCTGATAAAATCAGATATAATGGCCTGCAATATTTTCAGTTTTCTTTCACTTAATTCCATATTGGGCCTCCTGTTGTTAGCACTCGTTATATGTGAGTGCTAACTGTAATTTAAATGTACCACTACTATATAATAAAGTCAACACTTATTTCTATTTTTTTCAGGAAATTTTTATGAATTTCTCCTGAGCAAAAAGATAGAGATATGATTCCTTTACTTTCATGCCTTCTGCATGCTCAAGGGCTTCTCTGTACAGCGATATCTGCCCACGGTATCTGTCTGCGATATCTGCGTCAGTCTCTCCTGGCATGGCTCTGATATTTTTATAATCTATCAGGACGATCTCGTCTCCTTCGCAGAAATAGCAGTCTATAATACCCTGCACGATGGTATCTGTGCCCTCTACATTCCTGCTCATTATGAATTCACGTTCCTTTTCTATACGCTGCGCCGCTGCAGCACGCTGTCCTGTGCTGCTCCTGAAAAATCTCATTATTTTTTCTTCATCTATATACGGCCTGCTTTCCTGCGGTATCGTGCCGTCGCTTATCAGATGTTCTGCAGTGTCCCTTATAAATGCACTGCCTTCTTCAGCTGCACGTGCGAAATCCAGGTTTTCCATTATCTTGTGTATGGCTGTACCGATCTGCGAAGCATTCATGCGCTGATCTTCTTTGCAGAACAAAGGTCTTTCCAGAGATGGAAGGCTTTCTGTGTCGTCTCCTGCCTGCTTCCTGTTGAGCTCTGTAACGGAATATTTGCTTTTCACACTGCTGCTGCCATGCGGATACCTGAAAGACAGTATCCTGTCTATATGTTCGTATCTTTCATCTTCCCCCAGCATAGCTGCCTCTGCCTCAAGCTCACCGTATTTCCTGTACCTGCGGATATCACGCATATGAGTCTGCTGTCCGAAGGAACTTGCACGATGTATTATGACCTCGTCCCCCCGCTCCTGCATCGGCACGCAGACCATATCGAGGAACGAACTCCTGCCAGGTGAAAACTCTGAAGTTTCATCGGCATATTTCACAGAGCCGATTATTATCAGCTTGTCTTTTGCACGGGTCAGTGCTACATACAGTATCCTTATCTCTTCTTCTATATTCTCCTGAGATTTCCTGTCGTCTGTGACCTTCTGTATCACAGACTTCCTGTGCCAGCATTCTTCCTTGTCCACCACCGGCAGTCCTATGGCCGTATCCTTGTGCATGGATGCAGGACTGCCGCTGCCTCTGTATTTTATCTGTCTTCCTGCACCTGTCAGTATCACTACAGGGAATTCAAGACCTTTGCTTTTGTGCACGGTCATCACCCTGACAAGATTCTCGTTTTCTCCTGTTATCTTCGCTTCTCCTGCCGTGAGCCTGTTCCTGTCCATCGCTTCCACATAGCTCAGAAATCCATACAGACCTGTATAGTCATCCTGCTGCAGTAGTCATAATATCCTGTGTCATACACAAGTGTACGCACCAGATCTTCAAGTGTCACTGCCCTGCTGAGTTTCTTCCAAGAATCAAGCACCTGCATCATGGCATTTATCCTGTTTCGCAGCATCTCATCATTCCCCGACTCCCTGTACGCTGCCACGGCATCATAAAAACTGCATCCCTGAGCTGCTACCCTTATCTCTGCCAGCTCTGATGCAGAAAATCCAAACACGGCTGACTTCATCACCGATATCAGCGGGATATCCTGTCTTGTATTGTTCACCACTTTCAGTATATTTATGAATACCTGTACTTCTATGCTTTCGAAATATCCGCCTGTATTCTCGCCATATGCAGGTATGCCTTCATTATTAAGGTGTTTCTCTATGTCAGGTATCAGCGACCTGCTCCTTGAAAGCACCGCTATGTCACGGTATTCCACAGGTCGCCATATACCCGCCTTCGCATCGAATATCTGTTTTCCGAGGTTCTCTCTTATCAGATCTGCTGCCATAGCAGCTTCCGAAGCGCCTGTATCATAGAACATATCACCTCCGCCTTCTTCATCGGCAATGCTTATGATATGCAG
>CAKQNZ010000160.1 GCA_934255435.1 uncultured Clostridia bacterium
ACCGTAAGTGCTGCATTTCTTTATTTCTGTCTGGCGGGCGTAACCGATGATGCCGCCGATACTGCCTTCATCATAGCCGCCGCTGACAGTGCCGGTGAACGTGCAGTTTTCTATGAGGACTCTCTTGCTTGTGGAGCCTACTATGCCGCCGGTCCTGTCTTTGCCGTATATCTTGCCTTCGATATTCAGGTTCCTGATGGTGCAGTCGCTGCCGACGCTGCCGAAGAATCCGGTGTTGTCCTGATCTGTATTCATGTACACGCCTGTGATCTTGTGGCCTTTGCCGTCGAAAGTGCCTCTGAAACCGTCCATCCTGTTCCAGCTGAAACCTTCGATTCCGTAGCCGTTTTCAGTCAGACCGCCGAGGTCTATATCATTTGCAAGGACCACTGTATCCTTGTAGAAATCCTCGTCTTCAAGTCTTACGAGATCCTGGAAAGCACGGAGATCGTCGGCTGTTTTTATCTCATATTCTTTGTTTCCTGCAGGAGCATCATACCAGTAGTGGTCCATGTCGCAGTTGTCGTATTTTTCTTCCCTGTTCATGGCAGTGTATCTGATATTGCTGTATTTTCCGGCATATTCCGATGCGTAGGAATTTTTCACACCATACATGTCTATGCCGGTGAATCCTTTGCTGCTGACAGCATCGAAACCGTCGAAAATCTTTTCTGGTATATAAGTCGTGCTTGCAGGTATGTATATTTTTTTTACTTCTGAGCGGCATGTATCTGCACTTGTGTAGCTGTTGTCGAAAAACGAGTCCGATATCCCTGTAGTCCCTTCTTCTAGAGTTATGGACGTATCAGAGGAGCCTGACATGTATTTGTATGCGACTTTTCCTGCATAAAGCACGCCGCTGAAATCTCCTGATTTCCATAAAGTTTCGTATTCTTTTTCAAAGGCTGTGCCTTTGAATGCGTCTTTGTGTATCTCGCTGACATCTGCGAGTGAAAGATTGCTGAGATCAGAAGCTCCGGCGAATGCTTTCCTGCCGATAGTCTTAACTGTATCCGGCAGTTTGAGATCCGTGATGCCTGTACAGTCTTCGAAGGCACGTTCGCATATGGCCGTGACAGGGAGCTTTTTGATCTTTTCAGGAACAGTGACTTTGCTGCTGTCACCGTTGTATTTTGTTATAGTAACGGAAGTCCCGTTATCCGAAAGTTTGTATTCCCATGTGGGGTGTTCTGTCGTATAAGATGTGAGAGTCATGAAAAGAAGACTCAGCAGAGCAGCAGATAAAACCAGTATGATCAGTATACACCAGCGTGATTTAGGCGACATGCGGAAACATGCCTCGTTCGTACTGTGATACGGGTCTTTAGCGGATGACGGTGATATCACACCTGAGCGGCAACGTGTTCTCTTACTCTTCATGATAAAACTTCCTTCCATTTAAAAAATATCCCTGATATTATAATAACATAAAAAGTATGAAAATAACAACAATTTAATAAATATAAGGCAGCAGGATACAAAAGAAGTACAAAATATGGACAAGCAAAAACAGCAGCACCGGTGGTGATATCTGGCACTGCTGTTTTTAAAGTCTGGGATTTATGTTGTTAGAAATGCAGCTCGGATCTCTGGATCAGGTCTTTCTGCAGGGCTTTGCCCAGTTCTACGAAGTATGCGCTGTAGCCTGCTACACGGACCAGCATGTCTTTGTAGTTTTCAGGGTGTTTCTGGGCGGCTTTCATGGTCTCGGAGCTCATGATGTTGAACTGTACGTGCATTGCGCCTTTTGCAAGGTATGCGTCGATGAAGTCCACCAGGTTGTCTCTGCCTTCAACACCTGCGACTGCTTCCTGCGGGAACTTCATGTTCAGCAGGGTGCCGTTAGGTGCGAGGCTGTGGTCGACCTTTGTAACGGAGTTTGCCAGAGCTGTCGGTCCGTAGATGTCGTGGGAGCCGCCGTCTGTGTGTACCGGCCCCAGGTTGTCGGAGATTGCTTCTCCGGCTGTACGTCCGTCCAGAGATGCGTTGGTGTTGAGTCCCATGCCGACGTTGGCGCTGACGGAGTAGACTCCCGGATTGAACTGACCGCCCCTGACCGTTGTCCTGCCGGAGATGTTCCTGCAGTAACATTCGAACATGTAGCGGAAAAGCTCGTCTGCGTAGTCGTCGTCGTTGCCGTAGTGGTGAACTTTGGAGCTGTTGACGATAGCGTAAAGTATATCATGGTCTTTCCAGTTGTCTTTCACTGCCTGGAGCAGCTCGCTGCCTTTGAATCTGTGCTGTTCGAATACAAGCTGCCTGATGGCGGAAAGCGAATCTGCGCATGTTGCAAGGCCGCTGGCCTGTGGTCCGATGCCGTTGTATTTGGCGCCGCCTTCGGTGAGGTCTTTGCCTGATTCGATGCAGTCTTCAAAGAATGCCGAAACATACGGCAGCGGCTTCCTTGCTCTGTGGGCCTTGTCGATGATATTGAGGCTGCTGCACATCTGGTCGGCCCAGTAGTGGAACTGCTTGTAGACGCTTTCCAGGACCTGATCGAAGTTTTCGTAACTGTCGAGGCTTCCTGTATCCGGTCCAAGGTGATCGCCCAGAGCTCCGCATTTTTCCCATCTCGGGCAGTGCGGTCCGCAGTCCAGACAGCGTCCGCCGTTGATGACCATTTCCATCATCTTGGCAGTGTTGACATATGCCGCATCGTGCCAGCCGTACTCTTTGCCTGGCAGGTCAGGTTCCACACAGCCGACAACTGCGTAGTCACGGGCTTCTTCCAGGGTCATGCCTTTTCTCATCATAGCCCTTATGGTCGGTTCGTCGTTGAAAAGTTTAGGGTGTCCGTAGCCTGCTCTGATGCATTCCACGGTCTTGACTTTCAGCTCGTAAGGAGTGTTTTCATGCATGCGGACCAGCAGCCACGGGTTCATCATCCGTGTGTGGGCCGAGGCTTCCAGCATCAGCATGGTGAGATCGTTGGTCACATCGTTGCCGTCACGATCCACGCCGCCGATGGTCAGACATTCGCCGCCAAATCCTCTGCCCTGACGGACTTTGACAGTACCGCCGTCCTTGAGTTTGGTCGGATTGTTCATCTTGACGTATACGACTTCGATGAGTTCCAGTGCAAAGTCTTTGCTTATCCTGCCTTCTCTGATATCGGCTTCGTAGTAAGGCCAGAGCCACTGATCCATGCGGCCGTAGGATATGGAGTGGCCGTTGCCTTCGATCTGTGTCAGTGTCGTTGCAAAATTGAAAAGCTGCAGTGCCTGCCAGAATGTCTTTGCAGGTCCGCCTGCTATCTGACGGC
Organism: uncultured Clostridia bacterium; assembly: GCA_934255435.1. GTDB lineage: Bacteria > Bacillota > Clostridia > Peptostreptococcales > Anaerovoracaceae > Lentihominibacter. The sequence continues at coordinate 3,263 of CAKQNZ010000160.1, forward strand.
AGTTTGCTGCCATGGTCTCAAGCTCCTGCTTTCTGGCCGGATCAGTCTCGGCAGATGCTCTCTCGTCAGCCAGATCGGCGTATCTTGCGATGTATTTCTTCGCAGCCTCGTGACTGATGATCATTGCTTTATAAAAATCACGCTTGTCGGCGTAGTCCGGATCTGCTTTGCTCAGCGCGGCCAGTTTCGCCTCAGCCTCTCTGATAAAACCGTCGAAACCGTTCTTCATGAGTTTTTCGTAGTCCATTACCAGATGGCCAACTCCGGCGTAGTGGTAGAGGTTGGTCTGGAAGATCTTCTTGCCGACCTCAGAGCCTTTGAGCTGGTCATCGTCAAGGCCTGCGTTGATGAGGTCGTCTACGGTCTTTCCCTGCCACCAGCGGCAGAGCTCAACGATCTCTTTGCGGTCTTCGTCGCTCTTGATATAGAACTGGTCGTGTTCACGCTCTTCGAATGGTTCGTGGAGCACTTCGTTGATGATCCAGTCCACGGAAAATTCAGGGTATATCGGCGATGCCTTGGCCGGTGCTGCGATCTCGCCGAGGATGAGGTCGCCGTCGTAGATGTCCAGCGTCACATTGAGAAGTATGTTCTCGAATGCTCTGGCGCAGCGGATCTTCGTGGTGGCTTTCTCGTTCGCCTGATATGCTTCGGTGACGAGACGGAGCCTTTCAACGTCCACGTCGTAGCGTCTGTCGAGGAAAGTCTTGCGGAGTGCGTTGACTCTCGGGTACGGTGACCAGTCTTCGTGGCCTACCTTGTAGCCCAGGCTGTAACAGTGGTCGTAGCTTTCTGTGCCGCTTGCGCTGCAGTGTATGATGTTGTCGTTCTTGATGCTCATTTATATTTACCTCCTTACGGGTCAGTGTCTGGTATATGTTGTGTGGTGGGTGCCGGTGTCATGGCTTTATGCGGTCGATACCGGCGGCCCTGCATAAAGCTGAAGTGTATGTGCAGTGGCTGAA
>CAKQNZ010000161.1 GCA_934255435.1 uncultured Clostridia bacterium
CAACTATAGTATGGGACAGGAAGACAGGCGAACCTGTATATAATGCCATAGTATGGCAGTGCCGCAGGACTGCAGGCTTCTGTGATGAACTGAAAGCCCAGGGACTGTCAGACAGTTTCAGAGAAAAGACAGGTCTTCTGATAGACCCGTATTTTTCGGCGACGAAACTCAGATGGATACTTGAAAATACCGAGGGTGCATATGAACGTGCCAGAAACGGAGAACTTCTGTTCGGCACGGTGGAAACATGGCTCATATGGAAACTCACAGACGGCAGAGTGCATGTCACGGATTACTCCAATGCATCAAGAACTATGATGTTCAATATACATGAGCTCAGGTGGGATCGTGATATACTGAGACAGCTGGACATACCTGAATGTATGCTGCCGGAAGTCAGACCTTCAAGTTCGGTTTACGGAGAAAGCAGTCCGCTTATCTTCGGGGGAGCGATACTTGTTTCGGGTGCAGCCGGAGATCAGCAGTCGGCGCTGTTCGGACAGACATGTTTTAAGCCTGGTGACGCCAAGAATACATATGGGACAGGAGGTTTTATGCTGGTGAACACAGGCAGCAGACCTGTGATGTCGAAGAACGGCCTGATAACCACTGTTGCATGGGGTATAGGCGATGAAGTGGACTATGCCCTGGAAGGGTCGGTCTTCGTGTCAGGAGCAACGATACAGTGGCTCAGAGACGAGCTGTGCATCATAGACAGTGCGGCTGAATCAGAAAAACTGGCAAGGATGGTGGATGATACCGCAGGTACATATATAGTGCCGGCATTCACAGGGCTGGGAGCCCCGTACTGGGATCCGTATGCCAGAGGTGCGATAGTTGGTTTGACCAGAGGGGCAGGCAGGAACCATATCGTCAGAGCAGCCCTTGAATCCATGGCATATCAGACATACGACCTTATGACTGCGATGTCAGAGGATATGGGAGGTCCTGTCAGGACTTTCAAGGTAGACGGTGGGGCATGTGCCAACGACTTTCTCCTGGAATTTCAGGCGGATATCATGGATATGCCTCTGTACAGACCAGAGTGTATAGAAACGACATCCCTGGGAGCAGCATATCTGGCAGGACTGGCAACAGGCTACTGGAAAAACAAAGCTGATATAATGTCGAACTGGCAGCTGGACTGCAGATTCGATCCGCATATGGACCAGCAAAAAAGAAAAAAACTCCTTTCAGGATGGCATAAAGCGGTCGATCGTGCACGTGGATGGGCGAAACATGATTAAGTCGGCAAAAAAATTCCTGACATGAAGAAATTTTCATGAAAAAACAGTAAAAACATACAGCCGGACTGCATTTGCAGACCGGCTTTTAAAATTTTATGGTAAAAAATTTATTTTTTTGATAAAACGATGAGGATCGTGCCCTCTGCTACTGAAATGACAGCATCTTTGCCTTCTGTAAATTCATTACTGACACCAAGCGGTATGTTCCTCGACATCGTGTAGTCTTCAAGCGTATATTTTGTATTGCGCACAGAAACGTCGCAGCACTTGTCAGACAGTGAAAAAAGCGATATATAGGTATTTTCTCTGTATGGCACAGTTATCTCACTGCAGCTGCATCCTTCGGCTGCAAAACATTCGTTTCGGCCGTCCAATATGTATATTCGGTCGAAACATCCGCAGTAGCGTGACAGTATCTGAATACTGGCGATGGTATGGTCGAGCCTCCCGCCAATACCTCCGATTATGCAAACTTCACTGGCTTCGAGAGAAACTGCTTTTTTCACAGCAAGCTCAAGATCCGTGAAATCTTTTTCAGGCGGAAATGTTTCTGTTTCGATATCTGCAGGCAGGCTGCAGGTCACTGAATCAAAGTCTCCCATAAGAAGATCAGGCACGATACCGTGCTGCCGGGCTATGTCATATCCCCCATCTGCACATATGACGTAATCGTTGGAGTTTATGCAATTTTCGAATGCAAAAAGTGCATCCAGATATGATGTTATTATTACAATTCTGTTCATTTGACCAAAAATCCTTTTATTTTCTTTTTTTTGATTATTATATACCCTTGAAAAACATTTCAGCAAGATATATAATAGAGATGGTCAGAAGATCATGACCCCTCCAGGGTCAGACCGGATTATGACTGAAACGAGGTACTACTATGGAAGACAAGATCACAAAAGTTTTAAAGGACAGGGTAGATCCCGTACTGGCGGCACACTACGGCGGAGCCATTCTTACGAAGTATGATGACGGTGTGGCGTATGTCAGACTTACAGGAGCATGTGCATCATGTCCTTCAGCACAGCAGACTATAGAGGATGTTGTCAAATCTGTTGTGATGGGGGAGCTCGATGAGGTAAAGGATGTCATTCTCGACACCTCGGTGAGCGAAGATCTGCTGGATATGGCAAGAAAGATTCTGAACAAGGAGATAACCGACTGATAACAGAAATTGGCACAGAATTTGCTATTGTAATTCAGCAGAAAAGCTACTAATATAGTTTATGATTTCTGCGGACACAATTAAGTGTTCGGAGGAGTTAAAAATAATAAAGGAGTGATTTTAATTATGTTAATGACAGGAGAACAGTACATCGAAAGCTTGAGAAAGTTAAAGACAAGAGTTTACATGTTTGGTGAAAAGATTGAAAATTGGGTGGATCATCCTATCATCAGACCATCGATCAACTGCGTTGCAGTAACTTATGATCTGGCTCAGGATCCTGAATATGCTGACCTTATGACAGCTAAGTCAAGCCTTACTGGTGAAACTATCAACAGATTCGCTCATCTTCATCAGAGCACAGAAGACCTTAAGAAAAAGGTTAAGATGCAGAGATTATGCGGACAGAAGACAGCTTCATGTTTCCAGAGATGCGTAGGTATGGACGCTTTCAATGCTGTATTCTCAACAACATATGAAACTGATAAAAAATACGGAACTAAGTACCACGAAAACTTCAAGAACTTCCTGAAGATGGTACAGGAAAAAGACCTGGTAGTAGACGGTGCCATGACTGACCCTAAGGGTGACAGAGGTCTTGCTCCACACGCTCAGAGAGATGCAGACTTATTCGTACATATCGTTGAAAGAAGAGAAGACGGTATCGTAGTAAGAGGAGCTAAGTGCCACCAGACTGGTTCAATCAACTCACACTGGCACATCATCATGCCTACACAGGCAATGAGAGAAGATGACAAGGATTACGCAGTATCATTCGCATGTCCTACAGATGCTGAAGGTATGTACATGATCTACGGAAGACAGTCATGTGATACAAGAAAACTCGAAAAAGACGCTGAGATCGACCTCGGTAACGCTAAGTTCGGTGGTCAGGAAGCATTAGTAGTATTCGACGATGTATTCATTCCTAACGAATATATCTTCCTCGCAGGAGAATATGATTTCGCTGGAATGATGGTAGAAAGATTTGCCGGATACCACAGACAGTCATACGGCGGATGCAAAGTTGGTGTTGGTGACGTTGTTATCGGTGCTGCTGCATTAGCTGCTGAATACAATGGTGCTCAGAAAGCTTCACACATCAAAGACAAGCTGATCGAGATGACTCACCTGAACGAAACACTTTACTGCTGCGGTATCGCTTGCTCAACTGAAGGCTGGAAGACAGAAGCTGGTAACTACCAGATCGACCTGCTGTTAGCAAACGTTTGTAAGCAGAATGTAACAAGATTCCCTTACGAAATCGTAAGACTTGCTGAAGATATCGCAGGCGGACTCATGGTTACAATGCCTTCAGAAAAAGACTTCAAGTCAGACATGAAGGTTGGTAAGAATGGTGAAACTATCGGCGAAATCTGCAACAAGTACTTCGCTGCTGCTCCTTCATGTACTACAGAAGAGAGAATGAGAGTTCTGAGATTCCTCGAAAATATGTGCTTAGGTGCTGCTGCTGTAGGATACAGAACAGAGTCAATGCACGGTGCAGGTTCACCTCAGGCTCAGAGAATCATGATCTCAAGACAGGGTAACATCGAAGGAAAGAAAGCCCTTGCTAAGGCTATCGCAGGAATCAAATAAGTAACTGCAAAAATATAAGCATATACTGCTTATAATATGAGACCGCTTTGTTGCCCAGGGCGGTCTCTTTTTTCAAAGATAAAAAGTCAGTTGCATCTATGATATAAAGCAGCAGACTTTAAGTATTATGCAAATATTGATACATATTTTCTGGCAA
>CAKQNZ010000162.1 GCA_934255435.1 uncultured Clostridia bacterium
GTGGTACACTCCTGCGCACTTTTGCAATACTGTCCTTTAACATTCTGCCTCCTTTTCCGCTGTGCCTTATGGCCCGCATAAACCATGAAAAAAAGTGTACATGCACGAGGCACATACACTTTTATATACATCAAAATATATCCAATGTCACTATTCCTACGCTGGCATTATCCAAATCAGGTTCCCGGGTCGAGACCACCTGTCTCCTCTCAGCCTGCTGTGCAAGCTCCCCGCATTATTCATCTGTCAGTCTTATTCTATCACTGAATCACAACGTGTCAATAGGATATCGCTATTTTTGCCGGCCCAGGCACTCCTATGCTGCGCCTTTGCCTGCTCTAATGCAGGCATCATCGAATTCACGGAGTTTCTGTTTTGCTTCTTCTGTGAGATCCGACGGCACCTGTATCTGTATCATCACATACTGGCATCCTTTCTGGTTCCTGTTTTTCATCGATACGATGCCTTTGTCTTTCAGACGTATCTTCGTACCGGACTGCGTTCCCGGCTTTATGTTGCACATGACTTTGCCGTACAGCGTCTGCACCATGGCCTTGCCGCCAAGGACTGCAGTGCTGAAAGGTATCGTTGCAGTCGTATACACATCCATACCTTTACGCTCGAATCCCGGTCTGCTGCCTACATTGACCTTTATCATCAGATCGCCGGCTTCTCCGCCGCCTGTTCCGGGCATACCTTTACCTCTGAGTCTTATACTCTTGCCATCGTCTATACCTGCAGGTATCTTCACTTTCAACGTGTTTCCTGAACTGCTTCCGTTGTCTATGCCTGCAAGGCTTATGACCTTCTCGCATCCGAATGCCGCTTCATCGAAACTTACCGAGATCTCCGCATTCACATCCTGTCCTCTGCTGCGGAACGAATGACTGTCGAATCCGCCGTGTCCGGAAAATCCGCTGAATCCGCTGCCGGAAAAACCTCGTCCCGAACGACCTGCACCTGATGAGAAACCGCCGCCGAATATATCCTTCAGGATATCATCCATGTCTCCACCCTCGAAGTGGAATTCCTGATAATTCCCGTCAGGCCCCGCATATCTGTACGATCCGCCGCCATTACCACCGAACCCTGAAAATCCACTGCCTCCGGCTCCCGGTGCGCTGCCGTCGAATGCGGCGTGACCGAAACGATCGTAAAGTTTTTTCTTCTCAGGATCATTCAGTATAGAATATGCTTCGGACAGCTCTTTGAACTTCTCTGCTGCTTCCTCATTACCGGCGTTTGTATCCGGATGATACTTTTTCGCCAGTTTTCTGTAAGCCTTTTTTATATCACTCTGGGATGCATCCCTGCTGACCCCCAGAACTTCATAGCAATCACGCTTTGCTGCCATAACTATCACCCCTCGTCATAAATTCATACTGAAAAGAAAACACCTCACAGGAACCGCCTGTGAGGTATTCTGCTGTATATCATCCCGCCTGTATCGCCAGGCGGATTTCATGTGTCTTCTGATACCTCCTCCAGTGGAGCGGCAGCTGTATAGTTTTCTTCAGCTTGTAACTAAAGTATATCCTTTTTTGTTAGCACTGTCAAGTGGTGAGTGCTAATTATTTGAGAATTATTTACTCCTTTTCCCTGACGCCGGTATATTCTGTAAATAAGGCATTTTCACGTTCCAGAAGAGTCTCCATCCTTTCCATAATCAGCTTCTGTGAGGATGCCGACAGTTTCTGGAAATCATTCAGGACATCGGCAAGCTCGTCAGAACTTTCATCAAAATATATCCTGTTCACTATACCCTTGGACAGATCATGATTGATAAGCACATCAAGTTCTATATCATAAAGCGATGCCAGAGAATCTATCGTCTGCAGATCAGGGACCTTTGAACCGGATTCATAATATGCATATGTAGATCTGATTATATTCAGCTTCTCTGATATCTGCTCCTGACTCATACCGCTGGTCTTTCTCAGAAGTTTCATATTGCTGCTCAGATATTCCATCCTGCAGTTAGTGTTTTTCTTTTTATTCATGCCCGTCATACCTCCATGCTAAATGATTATAAAGTTCCTCCTTTGAAATTATATCGCTTATCCGCCTGCAGACCTTCTGCCTGGAGCCATAGGACAGCCTGAGATATCCCGATGCAAACTGGCTCGTCCTTGACTCATATGTGCCGGAGGTCAGCTCATACATAAAGTGCTCAGAAATATCGAAACTTATGAAATAGCCGAGCTCCACACCGTAATAGTCAGAAATCATGCAGACAGTCGTAAGGTCAAAGGGCTTCTCGCCGCTCTCCAGAACATTGTACCGTGTTTTCGACATCCCGAATATCTCTGCTGCTTCCAGCTGGCTTATGTTATTCAGCTGTCTCATAAATCGTATGTTTTTCGCTATGTATTTCTGTGCCTGATATGTATTTATGTCATTAGTCTTTTTTCTGCGGCCCATTTTATCTCCTTTCTGTAAAACATGCGTAATGACTGATCATATACAGGTATGTGCATATATGTTTTTACATACACGTTCTTTTCACATGCAGCTGCTTTTTCTCCTACCTGCTGCAGCTGCTGTAATCCCATGGGAAATGGTTGTAAATTTCCTCATTCGATATCATATCCTCCATGCGTCTGCATATCAGCTGCCTTGCACCATGCGACAGCATCAGATACCGCTCTGCAAACTGTATGGTTTTGGATTCGTGGGTACCCGATGTCAGCATCGACATGAAGTGCTCGGATATATCGAAACTTATGAGATAGTCGAGATTTATCCCGTAATAGTCTGCAACCATACAGACAGTCGTGAAGTCCGGCATTTTCATACCGCCTTCCAAACTGCAGTAGCATGGTCTCGACATATTGAAAGCCTCTGCTGCCTCTACCTGACTCATCCCATTCAGAAGCCTGAGCAGGCGTACATTCTTCGAGATATACTCCTGCACCTGATATGCATTCTTGTGCTGTCTTCTTTTCATTCCACTCATTTTTTTCCTCCTACGTATATTACTTGACCGGCTGTCATAAAAACAAGCCTGTTATATACGTGTCGTTCGAAGCTGAAAAAGTTTCACTTTTTTACAAAAAAACATAAAAAAACATCGCTTCTTCACCGATACACATAGCATCTGTTGTTCAGAAAGCGATATTTGTTAATTTTTGTCCGATCATTTTTATTAAGTTTATATCATAGCAGGATACTGGCATATACCGGTATCGTCACAAGACTTATCAGCGTCGACAGACTTACAAGATTTGAAGCATACTCCCCTTCAAGGTCATAAAATTCAGCCATTATCGCAGTCTGTGCGTGACATGGCAGCGACGCTGTCAGTATGAACACCTTGAGAGGCAGACCGCTTATGCCAAGCAATGTGAATACGCCCCAGATGATAAAGGGATGAAGCACAAATTTTGCGGCCATTATCATTATCTGATCCACGGTTATACGCTGCAGACCGCCTTTAAGCGATCTTGCCAGGTTCGATCCTATCACCAGCAGTGAAAGAGGTACGCAGACATCTCCAAGATATGACAGTGATGTTTCCAGTATAACAGGAAGTTTCCATCCTGTTTCCGCCAGAAAACAGCCAATAAGTACACCTATGAGTCCCGGACTGAATATCTTTTTCATGGAAAAAGATCTGCCTCCCGAAGCTGAAGCACTGCACAGTGTATATGCACCAAGGCTCCAGAACATCACTATCGTAACGAGATAGAAAGTGAACAGGTACGGCAGTCCGTCATGCCCGAATACAATCTGGTTTATAGGAAGACCGATGAACATCGTATTGTTGAAGGTGAACGTGGTCGTGAATACAGCACTCTTTTCTCTTGAAAGTTTCATCACCCTCGCCAGAAGTCCTCCGATAATATGCATCAGCATTATGCTGCCTGCAATGATGAGAAGGTTCCGCAGAGCCTCCCTAAGCATATCAGGCGTGAATCTGTTTTCTATGCTTACTATTGCAAGAGCAGGCGCAGCTATCTGCACCACCACTATCGAAAACACTTTATTCGTGTTTTCCGGCCACTTTTCTCTTATAGTGAAATAACATCCCACCCCTAATATAATGAATACTACAAGAACACTTACAAGTCCGTTCAACATTTTAAATTCTCCATGAAACTTCTCTGATCCATTGATTAT
>CAKQNZ010000163.1 GCA_934255435.1 uncultured Clostridia bacterium
TCGAAGAGCAGCCTGACATAGAGCTGCTCGCAATGATAGACCCTCTTAAAGGGGAAAAGCTCGACGACGTCAGCGATAAAGCAGACGCTGTCATCGATTTCAGCAATCCTGAAAATCAGAAAATGCTGATCGGATACTGCAGCTCACACAAATGCCCTGCAGTCATAGCTACTACAGGTCTTACAGACGAGCAGCAGGCAGATATACAGAAACTTGCCGGAGAAGTGCCAGTTGTATTTTCAGCGAACTTTTCACTGGGCATAACTGTTATGAAGAGAGTGCTTTCAGAGATAACACCTATACTGGAAGATAAATTCGACATGGAAATGGTCGAAAAACATCACAACAAGAAACTGGATGCACCAAGCGGGACAGCCAAGATGCTGGTAGCTGCCATGAACAACAGAGGCGACTACGAAGAAGTTTACGGCAGATCAGGCAATCGCAGGAGAGGCAAGGAGATCGGAGTCCATGCAGTACGTGGAGGCACTATTGCAGGAGAACACTCAGCTATATATGCCGGTGAAGATGAGATCCTTGAAATAAAACATAATGCAGGTTCAAAGAAGATCTTCGCATCAGGAGCACTGACGGCTGCGAAGTTCCTTCAGAGTGCAGAAACAGGACTTTACGATATGGAAGACGTGTTATTTGGAAAATAAATAAAATACAGAAAGAGAGACATCAAATGGAAGCAAGAGAACTGATAGAATTCATAGGCAAATCAGAGAAAAAGACACCTGTAAAGGTATATATCCGTGAAAAGGCTGCCATTGACTATTCAAAGACAGAATGCAGAGTTTTCGGATCAGATGACAAGATCGTGTTCGGCGACTGGAAGGATATGCAGCCTTTACTTGAAGAAAACAAGGATAATATCGAATACTATGTTGTGGAAAATGACTGCCGCAACTCAGCAATACCTATGCTTGACAGGAAAAACATCAATGCACGTATCGAACCGGGTGCTATCATCAGAGATATGGTGGAGATCGGTGATAATGCAGTTATAATGATGGGTTCTGTTATAAATATCGGAGCTGTTATCGGAGCAGGCACGATGATCGATATGGGCGCAGTACTGGGCGGAAGAGCTACAGTAGGCAAAAACTGCCACATCGGAGCAGGAACAGTCCTGGCAGGAGTTATCGAACCGCCTAACGCAACACCGGTGATAATAGAGGATGACGTAGTTATCGGAGCCAATGCTGTAGTCCTTGAAGGCTGCAGAGTAGGCAAAGGTGCGGTTGTTGCAGCAGGCGCAGTCGTTATCGACGATGTACCGGCAGGAACTGTCGTAGCAGGAGTACCTGCCAGAGTCATCAAGTCTGCAGAAGATACTGCCTCAGAAAAAATCGAGATAGTAGATCTGTTGAGACAGTTATAATATCGTAAACAGCGGGAGTTCAATTGTATAAGCAGAAACGGGTAGAGGAAAATGAGTAGCAATTCAAGAACAGACAGACTACGCAGGAAAAGACGCATAAGACAGGCAAAGATGAGAAGGCGTCTGTTTATCGTATTTCTCCTGGCTGTTTTAGTAACAGCCGGGATCAGTATATGGGCATACTTCAGGACAAACGTGTATCAGGACGATGAAGAGTTCCAGGCATATGCACAGAAGCAGCTTGAGGAAAACCAGATATTCAAAGTCACCGGTACAGAAAAAACAAGCTTCGAATACGGTTCTCCAATATCGTACGCCGTAGACTATCAGGTCATCGACAACGAAAAAATCGAAGAATACCGTGATGAGAAGATAAAAGAAGCCAAAAGCAAATTCAAAAAAAAGAAAGAAAAAGAAGAGAAGAAGCGGGCTGAAGAAAACAAAGACAACAAAAAATACAAGTCACCTGAAGAAGCACTGATAGTGAATACTGCGGTATACACGGCTGACAACGGTGCTGTGAGTCTTACTGTGAAATGCAGCGAAAAAGAGGAACAGGACAAAGATATGCATACTACTGATTCCTACATAGATACATATCTTGTCTCTGCTAAAACCGGCAGCGAAATAATGCCTGTCCAGGTCATGACAAACGATTATCGTGACAAATGCTCTGATTACATCACCAGGTATTTCCAGAAGAAATACAATGAAGATGATCTTGCAAAAAACTGGAAGGATTATCTGAAGCCGGAAAAAACAAATTTCAACAAGTTTGCTATGGATGACAGCGATTTTGTATTTTACTTCGACAAAGGTACGGTGCTGAAGGATAAGTCCAGATATGCTGAGGTGAGAGTATCCGCCTCGCTGCTGGAGTCTTCAGTCAGATCATCGATCATTGAAAGATACATAGATCCTGACAAACCTATGGTAGCACTTACTTATGATGACGGTCCCGGAGATAAAAGCGAGACCGATATACTTGACTGCCTTGAGAAAAACGGAGCAGTCGCTACATTCTTTTATGTAGGCAGCAGAGTATCCAGCGGTCCTGACAAGATAAGCAGGGCACTGGAGCTTGGATGTGAAATAGGCAATCACACCTGGAGCCATCCGATGCTGACTACACTTAAAGTGAAACAAGTCAAAAAAGAAGTAAACGATACCAATGAAGCTATCAAAAAAGCATGCGGACAGTATCCGACGGTACTGAGACCAAGCTATGGAGATATCAACGAAAAGGTAGCCAAAGAGACCGGTATGCCGGTGATCTTATGGAGCGTCGATACACTGGACTGGAAGACCAGGAATGCAGGCAAGATCTTCAAAAGCATAAAATCCATCAAGGATCTTGACGGGAAGATAATCCTCATGCATTCGATACACCAGGAGACTGCAGATGCTACTAAGAAGATCATACCATGGCTGAAGAAAAAAGGATACCAGACGGTAACTGTAAGTGAACTTGTGAAATATAAAACGGGATCAGAGATAAAACAAGGAAAAATATACAACTGACAAGGAGAATCAAATGTTGATTACAAGACGCAGTGATTATGCGATGAGGATATGCCGTATCCTGCGTGACGAAAAAGTCCATAATGTACGTGAGATATGTGAAAAAGAAGAAATACCAAAAGCTTTCGCATACAAGATACTGAGAGAACTTGAGATGGGCGGTCTTATCAAATCAGAACGCGGGAACAGGGGTGGATATTACCTGGCAAAGAAGCTCGATGACCTCACGATATATGACATAATAAGTATAACTGAAGACGATCTCGTCATACTCCACTGTATGAAAGAAGAGTGTTCGAGAAATCCGGAAAGTATGCCGTGCAAGATGCACCAGGAGATCGAACGGATCCAGAATGTACTTATCAAAGAAATGAAAAAGAAAACTATTGCTCAGATAATAGAAGAATAATACCACAGAGAATAAAAGCCATACAGCTGCTTATAACAGCTTTTGTATGGCTTTTTTCATATCATCGGGAAGCGGAGCTTCGATGAATATATTTTCTTTTGTTATGGGGTGTCTGAAGGAAAGACTTGCTGCATGAAGTGCCTGGCGTTCGATGAGGTTGACATTTTCTCCTCCATAAAGCCAGTCGCCCAGTACAGGATGTCCTATATGCGACATGTGTACACGGATCTGATGTGTCCTGCCTGTTTCAAGAAGAAGCTCCACCAGGCTGTATTCTTGTTTTGTGTAACGCTCCAGGACTTTGTAATGCGTCACAGAAGGGGAGCCGCCCTCCATGACGCCACGGCGGACATTTTCAGGATCAGGTCTTCCTATAGGCAGATCGATGGTGCCTTCGTCAGAATCAACGATACCTTTGACTATAGCTATATATCTTTTTTCTACTAGATTTTCTTTCATCTGGAGAGTGTAATCGTTCTGACAGTACTGGTTCTTGGCTATCACCAGAAGTCCGGAAGTGTCCATATCGAGGCGGTTGACGAACCTTATCTTGAAGTGACGTCCTGTCTTCTCCATATAATACATCAGTGCATTGGCAACAGTGCCGGTAGGATGGCCTCTTGTAGGGTGCACGATGAGTCCGGGCTGTTTGTTGATTATCATAAGATCATCATCTTCGAATACAGGATAAAGAGGTATCGGCTGTGGCTCGAAATTACTCCTTTCATCAGGGAGTGTTATGCTTATCACGTCACCGACAGAAGGTTTTATCC
>CAKQNZ010000164.1 GCA_934255435.1 uncultured Clostridia bacterium
CATCGCAGATGCTGCTCACATAAAGGAAGCGGACTATTTCGGAGTAGAATCAGGAAACGATGTCCATGATAAATTCGAGCGCAGCGGTCTTACTACAAGCAAAGCTGAGAAAGTCGATGCTCCTGTCATCAACGAATTCCCGATCTGCCTTGAATGCGAATTCATCGAATATCAGGATGGCGAGTACGGATGCGGCGTTATCGGTAAAATCGTCAATGCGACAGCTGATGAAAGCGTCATGGTAAACGGCAAACTCGATATGACTCTTGTAAACGCTATAGCTTTCGATACTTTCACACACGGCTACTATAAAGTGACTGATCGTGTCGGCGAAGCATTCAAAGATGGTCTTGAGCTCAAAAAATAGTTCTGCCACTATGAAAGGCTTGCATCGAAGCCCGCATATCAGCTCTGCAGGGCTCCGGCCATTGATATCCGACAGATGTAAAATCATACTCACAGCTGACAGAGACAATGCATAAAAGTAAATCCAAAGAAGAACTTTCATTCAGGGAACAGCTGGTTTCAGCTGTTCCCTGTCTGTAATCATATAAAAATCATAGGTTTTTCTGATCTGAAAGCTTCCCGGTACTTTTATCGTATTTCTCTGCTTCCAGTTCCTGCTTCTCATCGTATGAAAAATCAGGTTTGCAGAATTCACCGCTGGTGGGCATCGCACCGTAAAAAGGCATAGGCTGTATCACCGGTCCTGAAGATTTTTCCTCCGGTCCGAAACGCTTCCGCTGCACTATCCTCATAATGATACCTGTGATCACTGCAATGATCAGTGCCCCTGAAGCACCGTAAAGGATTATTTTTTCCAGGATATCTATGCTGTGTTCGCTCATGTGACGACCCCCTTTCCATATTCATCAGATCTCTCATACAATCATTTAAGATGTTTTTCTCTGTTTTCTGCTGTGTTTTTATGGAATTCATACCGAGTCATTTCGACTCCGCCTGTCTTTTCTTTAAGTATACTCTCATATTCTTTTTTGTCTATGGTTTTTAGTCCTTTTCCATTGATATTATAGGTCGAATATGATACATCTTTACGGTTGCCATCATCATCTGATTTGAAGTCTTCACCGATATAACTGTCATTCACAGTCTTTCCATTGAAAAATTCTACATTTACGTCACAATCTCCCTGCGCAGCATAGTGATCCATGAACCACCCCGTCTTTGCATAATATCCTGTGCCTCGCACATCATTCAAGTTAAGGTCTGTGACCTTGCACACCTTGCCGTCCCTGAAAGTATAAAGCTGCCCATATCCGCTGACATGGTCCGTATCCGGAAAATTATACAGAAGCAGTTCCGGGATATCATCGTCGTCTATATACGCTGTGCAGAAATCGCAGTTCACCAGTTTCCAGGACTGCTCCTGGGTCGAAACCGTACGTGAAACAGTGTCCTGAGCCAGAAACTCCTTGTATCCATTGAAAGCCTTCTCACTGTCTTTCTCCCCGCTTCTGCTGTTCATGCTGTCGTGCAGTTCCGTGAGGTCTTCCACATAAATGTAATCTCCGTTTATCAGATCCACGCTGTCCTTGTTGTAAACGCCATACTGTATGAAACAGAGACCGTTTTCCGTGTCGTCATCCTCATCTGCACCTTCGAACATCCTGTCCACATAAGAATCCATCTGATTCAGTTTGCCTGATATACCGTATTTTTCCATTATTGTGCGAAATTCATCAAGCCCGTCAGCTCTCACCTGTTCCAGTTTGGCTTCAGCATCCTCCTGCGGCTGGAACTCTCCGTTTTCATCATAGGAATCATATGATGAAACTTTTTCACCGTTGACAAAATACGTTTCATATCCGATATCCGTAGTCCTTGTCAGTTCGTATTTCTCATCGAACGTTCCTTCGGAAATATCATATATGTACAGTGTATTTGTAGAAACTTCTGTATTCAGTATCTGCACTGATACCACCAGATAATACTTGTCCTCATGGCATTTGAGAAAGGCACTGCATTTCCTGGCGCAGTTGCTCGACTGCCCAAGATCGACTTTAACATCGTCTTTAAGTGTTACATCTTCTCCGTCTCTCGTATAATATGACACTGTCAGTCTGGCGTTGCCATCTACATCATTGTCATATGCAGCATCGATCATTTCAGGGACCCCGTCGCCATCGATGTCTGTCTTCGAAGAACCGATCAGACCATCTGAGGAACTTCCGCCTTTGTATGATTTGCCCACCGGAGCAAGTCCGATATCCTGTACGATTTTTTTCTGAACATATGTATCATATATGCTGTATGTCTTTACATACTCTTTTTTCGTATTTATTTCTGTTTGCTTCTTTGCAGACGATGATCCCTGCTCAAGTATTTTTTCAGCCTTGTTTACATTGCCACTGCAGATGTATACATCTGCAAGCATCACATACGCCGTCTCCTGCTCAGGCTCCATGTCTATCGCTGCAAGGCACGCATCCTCCGCTTTGCTGTAGTTCTTCTGTTTCAGGTATTTGTCAGCCGCTGTTATCCTGCCGGTATATTCTGTGCCGGGCTTTCCTGTAAAAACAAACAGTATCGCAAATATACATATCAGAAGCAGCGCTGCTGACGCTGAACATATCGCTATTATCTTCTTTTTTTCTGCCTGCTGCTGTGACGACTGACCGGCGCCGGCTCCATATACTGCACCGGGCAATCTTTCTCCGCAGTGTTCACAGAAAACGCTGTCTTTCGGATTTTTCCTTCCACATTTACTACACTTCATTTCTTATCCCCATGTTCTTCAGATCATTGCTGCAATATTTTTGATTCATGAGCCCTGGTAGGACTCAGCTTGGCGTATCATGATAGGGAATGTAACCCTGATAATGACTATCAGATATCACTGTAACATCAGTCGTAGCTGATATAAGCCTTTTCCTCATAATACGGACTTTCCATATCATATATCACTACATTAGTATCAGGAGATATCCTTGTGGAATCGCCAGTATATCCCTCTATTATCTCACTGAAATTGTCAGGCGTCACCGCCGGTACGTCCCCGGAAAACCAGTCGTATCCGTCTTTGTATCCGACTTTTTCCAGACTGTCCGGGTATATGTGTATGGAAAGGTTCATGTCATCGTAATTTTTGATGCAGTACCAGCCGTTCAGCTTCACATCTGTTGTATATTCCAGTTCGAATCCAGTTTCCGGTGATATGCTTTTCCCGATGTCGCTGATATCGCAGGTTTCTTTGATGCCGAAGATCTGCTCTGCCGTTCCTGCCATACCGTTGCAAATGCGGCTCTCCTCTTCAATGGAAAACACCGGAGTTTCAGCATCGATAAAATAGAACGACGGATCGAAATCTGTGCTGTCCTGCCACGGGATATTCTCACCTTCGTTCCGCATGCTCAGCATCCCGTATTTTTTCTCTATGTCACTGTAGCTTTCAGAGATCATATTTTCTTTTGTGAAAAAATCCCATGGTCCATTTTTATTTGCTTCGTCCACATACTCACCGGTATCTGATTTTTTGTCAGTGGAAACAGTCTTATCCTGACCGCCTACAAAGAACAAAGCGGCAAGCACTGCAAGTACTACCAGCATTGCAGCCATTGCGATCATCATGATGACTTTCTCCCTGTGCTGACGTTCTTTTTTCTTTTTTGTCTTTTCCGCAAGACCAGCTCCACAGTACTCGCAGAACCTGCTGTCGTCAGGATTTTTTCTGCCACACTTAAAACAATACATCGTCATTCCCCCGCCGTTTTGCTGAAAATATCATATATCAGTACAAAGTCGCCCGCATGTAGTAACGAACAACATACGGGCGTCATTAGCTTCAGTATATCAGTTTACTTTTATTTTTTTCGTGCTGCTAAAACTGCCCTTATAAGAGCCGTTCACTGCCCTGACTTTATAGGAGTAATACTTTCCTTTTCGCTGGCTGCTGTTTGTCCATGATCTGGCAGTAGTCGTCTTTACTTTCTTCCAGACACCATCTGATGCTTTTCTGTATATCTCATATTTTGAAGCTCTTGCGGCTGACTTGTAT
>CAKQNZ010000165.1 GCA_934255435.1 uncultured Clostridia bacterium
CTGCAGCACATCCTGGATACATCTTGACAGAAATCATACATTGTTTTAATATTTGAATTGTGAAGTTATATGCAATAATTCAGAATATACAGATGCGATCATATACATAACGGATCTGTTTATTCCGGATAAGACAAGGAAAGGGATGATGAACATGACAGAACAGGAAATGATGGACCTGTTTGCCGGAGGATTCGACTGCAGTCAGGTAGCTTTCGTAAGCGCCGCTGACAAACTGGGAATCGATCGTGAGGAAGCGCTGAAACTGTCGGCTGCTTTCGGCGGAGGTATGTACGCCGGAGAGACATGCGGTGCCGTTACAGGCTCGCTGATGGCTATAGGATATAAATATGGTCACTACAAGCCTGGCGATGCAGCAGCAAAAGAGACTCTCATCGCAAAGGTAAAGGAATTCAGAGAAGCGTTCTGCGAAGAAAACGGTTCGACGATGTGCCGTGAACTTCTGGGATACAACATCGGAGATCCGGAGGAGCTGGAGATCATACTGGAAGAAAATATAATGCTCCAGAAATGTCCGATGATAACAGCCTCGGCAGTCCAGATACTGGAAGAAATGCTTTAAGAAAAACATAAAAAATTTAAGACAAATAATATAAAATCAAAGCGGCAAATGATCATTGCCGCTTTTTTTGGAGACCTATCCCCAAATCTTCGATTTGCTGGAAGGTCCCATGCGAGAGACACAGGGCTTTAGCCCGTGGTGGCTTATCGCCGGAGACATGCGGATTTTCCCCGGATTCAGCCGGAATGGAAAAACAGGCAGCAGGGAGCGAAGCGAGTCGGAGCACCAAAAGTGCGATATCACAAAAACGAAAAAATTTCTCCAGTTTTCATATCAGGATCTTATAAATCGTAATCTTTATTCAAAAACGAATAAAATCTTATTCGTTAAAGAATAGTTCGACAATACTGGTTTTTCAATGAAATCGTCATATTCTCAAAAAAGTTATTCATAAACAAATAGATCCATACCGGACAGTAAAGCTGAAAAGCTGTATTTTCCGTGGTTTTACGTTGGCACGGTCTTTGCTTTATATATAGGCAGATAGCATGCTAAAGAAAAATGGAGTTTATCGTTATTATTTCAGGAGGGCGTTTTCATGGAAAAACCAAACAACGCAATAAAACAGAAGGCTGTCATAGACAAGCCTATCTCGATAGTCTGTGTTGTCATCGTGGGTATATTCGTAGCACTCATGGCAGCGAAACCTGATGCCACACTGAATGTCGTGAACAAGATATTCGATGTAGTCACGTCCGTCATGGGCGTACCGATCCTGTGGTTCGTGTTCATCGGACTTTTCATATGCCTGTATCTGGCGTTCAGTAAACACGGCAATGTGAAACTGGGGGACGGCAAGCCGGAGTATTCGATGTTCAGCTACATCGCTATGATGATGTGTGCAGCACTGGCAGCAACGGCGACTTACTACTCATTCGTGGAATGGTCGTTCTACTATGCAGAACCGGCGTTCAGCATCAAGCCTTTGTCACAGGAGGCAGCTGAAATGTCACTGCCCTATGCTTTCTTCCACTGGGGATTCAGCGTGCAGGTAATATTCGTACTCACTGCAGTGGCCATCGCATACGGATATCATGTAAAGAAAGTACCGGTGCTCAGAGTCAGTGCGATATGCGAGAGCATGATGGGAGACTTCAAATACAAGAAGCCTCTGGGTAAAGTTATCGATGCACTTACCATACTGAGTATCGTCGGCGGCATGGGCGTATCGCTGGGACTGGGAGTTCCTATCATCAGCGCAGGTATCGCACATGTCATGGGGATCGAAGCCAGCTTTGCAATAAATCTCATAGTACTGCTGATCGTAGCTGTGGTATTCTCAGTGACTTCCATAATCGGTATCGAGAAAGGAATGAAGAAACTCAGCGACCTGACGATGTATCTGATGATCATAATCATCGCTTTCATCTTCATCGTGGGACCTACTAAATTCATCGCAAAGGAATTTACATACAGTGTAGGAAAGATGATTTCCAACTATGTGGATATGAGTCTGTTCACAGACCCTATAGGAAATTCAGGATTCCCTGAGGTCAACACAATATTCCTGTTCACACTGGCACTGAACTACGCAGCACTGATGGGTATATTCATCACAAAGATCTCAAAGGGCAGGACCATCAGAGAAGTCATCATCACATGTCTTGTGGGCATCAGCCTCGGAACATGGATAATGTTCGGTATCGATGGCGGATTCGGTCTTCACGCAGAAGTTACCGGACAGTATGCTCTGTCACAGGCATCAGATCCGCAGGCAGGACTTTTCCAGCTCTTCGGCACACTGCCTCTCGGAAAGGTGATACTGCCGATAGCCTTCGCACTGGCAACACTGGGCTTCCTGGCAACTTCGCTGGATTCAGCATCATTCACGCTGGCAGCTTCAGCTACAGCTAAGCTCGATGAAAACGGCAACCCGAACTCGAAGTTCAGACTGGTATGGTGTGCCGTACTGACTCTGGTACCGCTGGTGATCATGTTCACAGGAGCACCGTTCTCAGCACTGAAGACTATATGCATAGTCCTTTCCGTACCGTTCCTGTTCGTTATCATAGGAATGCTGATAGGCCTGTTCAAATGGTTCAGGGAAGACGGAAATTAAAAACAGCAGTAAAAACATCTTAAGTACATCCGGGCGCAGCAGCTTTTACGGATGGAATGTACCGGGGCCTGCAAAACTCTCCCCATACAGCGAGCAGGTCCCCGGCAAACAATAAAAATCTACAGGGAGAGAAAGAGTATTTTTAGTCAAGGTAAAAGAAAAATAATAAAGTAAGAGTAACAGAAGGGAGAACTCAAAATGGAATACAAAGTTCAGGAACATTTACATTATGCAGGTATAGCAAGCTGGAACCACTGCGAGGTGACTCAGGACGTTGAAGGCGCAGACATCGTAGTCATGGGCGTGCCTTTCGACAGCGGCGTTACATTCAGACCGGGAGCTCGTTTCGCACCAAGAACTATCAGAGAGCAGAGCCTCATCGCATGCTGCTTCAGATATCCGTGGGAATATGTGCTGAAAGACGAAGCTAAAGTCATCGATTACGGTGATGTTGGCTACTGGGTAGGTGCAAAGGCAACGGAGTTCATGGTAGAGGATACATATCAGACTGTAAAGAAGATACTGGATGCAGGCGCTACTCCGATGACTCTGGGCGGAGACCACACTATCCCTTACGGACCGGTAAGAGCATGTTCAGAGAAATTCGGCAAGCTGGCGCTGATACATTTCGACTCGCATCAGGACAGCTCACCGAGCGAAGTGAAGCCTGACGGAACACACAACCTGTCACACGCCAACTTTGCATATGATCTCCAGGCAGAGGGCTGCATAGACCCGTCAAAATCAGTACAGGTATACTGCAGGACAGAGTTCACTGAATGTGGATACAACATCATCAAATCCATGGAAGCTCTGGACATGACTCCGGCTCAGCTGGCAGCAAGGATAAAAGAAACTGTAGGCGACATGCCTGTTTATCTCACATTCGACATCGACGCTCTTGATCCGTCGGCAGCACCGGGAACAGGAACACCTGTTATCGGCGGACCTTCGACAGATACAGTGAGAAAGGTCCTCAGAGGACTGCAGGGCATCAACATCGTAGGTGCAGACATGGTGGAAGTGCTCCCGGACAAAGATCCGAGCAACATCACATCCATCGCAGCAGCAGCACTGACACAGGACATCATGTACCTCATCAACGAAGCAAGGAAAGCAAGAAAGTAGGAACAGAATAACAGTATCCTGTATAGCAAAGCGGCAGAGCAGAATCCTGCCGCTTTTTCTGTGCTGCGAACTTGGATACGAGCCTGGAAAAGGGTATAATAGATACAATGGTGTGGGA
>CAKQNZ010000166.1 GCA_934255435.1 uncultured Clostridia bacterium
TGTACCTGCTCCGAGCATCGCTGATATCGACGCTGCCGCTGCTCCTCCTGCAAACCATATAGTCGTCAGTCCCAGTGTAAATGCTTCGATCACTGCCAGCAGCCCTGCTATTATCAGCCACACGACGGCGGCTCCAAGAGTGATACCGAATATAGTCATTTTCTACCCCCTCCCTTTGTGTTTCTCTATCATTTCATCAAGCTCTTGTCTTGTAAGCAGTCCTGATTTGTACAGAGTCCGAAGGCTCTCTGTGTATCTTTCATCGGCTCCGTTATGTATGCTGCACGGCACATTCTCCGTCTTCTGTTTCCTGCTGTGCTTTTCAGCACCGGAAGTTCCGGACGCTGTCTTCCAGTGAGCAGAAGATTTCCCCACTTTTCCTGCAGCTTTGCCTGTTTTTGAAACCGGCAGTCCTGTCCCGGCAGACCGCTGCTTTCGCCCGGACGGCTTCGATGCATCTTCTTCACTATGCTGCTTGGATCCAGTCGTATCCCTTACGGTATCGTCCAGCTTTCGTCTGAATGTATCCGGCATATCTGCTGCCCTGCGTTCTGAAGCCCTGGAAACTGACTGACCTGATGACAGCATATCTGAATACTGGCGGCGTTTTTTCTTTGCAATGAATGCAAAGATCGCCGCCAGCATCACGAATCCCACTATGACGAATATCACTGCGCCGGCAATATCTGTGCCTTCTGAAACTCCTGCATAGTATTCGTCATCCTCTCCTGCCATGACTTTGTCGTATCCGTAATCAAAGAAACTGTCCAGTGCAGCAGATGAGCTGTCTTCCATATCTTTTGCAGAAACTGCTCCTGTCTCCGGTGCCAGGATAAAAACCTTGCCTATGGTATAATCATCAGTGCTTGCGGCTGTTATGAACACGAGTTCATCATGTGTGCCGCTGCTGTCTTTCACCTTTGCAGAAGCTTTTATATATGTGTACCAGTCGCTCATATGATATCCGTCTTTTTTCAGCGACACCAGCTGCCTGTCGTCGATATCGCTGTATATCCTGCGTACAGCGTCTTCTCCATATCCGTCATAATACTGACCGGCGGCTTCCTCGGAATCGTTGCTAAGATAGAAATAATCATCATCCTCAGATTCGTCGCATACATAATACAGATCCATGCTGAATTCCTGGTCTTTGGCTTTCATCTTTGCTCCGAAGATCATCTCGGGTCCTGTGATGACGACATCACCGTCAGACTGCGTGACTTCGTTTTCCGCAACAGCAGCATCATCCGGCATGTCTATATTTATCTGGTCGTCTCTGAACTGGTATGTTTCTGCTGCAAAGGCTGCAGACGGCAGGAGCATCGACATCACTGCCATTATCACTGCTGTCACCAGCACTCTTTTTTTCTTTTCCACAATACCTCCTTCCGGATCCTTCAATATCCTCTGCAGGGCTCTCTGCCGCTATTCCCATGTATATCCGGTACCCCGGACAGTTCTGATATGGTCTGTACTGAACCTGGATCTCAGTCTGCCTACAGAAACTGTCAGTGTGATGTTCTCGTCCATTTCCTTCGCTCCGCCCCACACTGCATCCATCAGATGGCTGCGGCTCACCGTATGCCCTCTGCATTCACACAGGACTTTGAGGATGCGCTGCTCCACAGGCGGGATGTTCAGCTTCCGGCCTCCTTCAAAGAAAATTCCGTTGTCGAAATCGAACTCCAGACCGTCCTGAGAAAATGTGCTGCTCCTGGGCTGTCCGAACCTGAGCAGCCCGGAAACCCTTGCTCTCAGTATCATTATGCTGAAAGGTCTCTTTATGTACTCATCTGCACCGGCTTCAAGGAAAGTTTCTTTTTCCTGAGCCGGAGCGCTCTCCGCTGCTACTATTACCGCCGGTGTATGCCGGATAGCTCTGAAACGTATCAGGAAATCCATCACCGCCTCGCCGATATCCTCAGTATCAGCCACTATGATATCGATTTTCTGCGTCCTGACCGTCTCCCAGGCCTCATCTGCATCGCTGCAGCAGACGAATCTGAATCCGTCCTGATTCAGTATCCTGCGTATGTCCACACACGCATTGCTGTCTTTTGCCATTATCATTATATTTTTCATAAGCGCCCTCATAACGGCAATACTGCCGTACCGATGCTGTCCATGCGACATTGCCGGACAGCATATTCTCTTATGCTCATGATATCAACACCTGCATGAGCTTGTCAATATTTACATGCCTTCAAAATCTGCAAAAGCAGCCAGATCCGACCCTGGGCTGCTTTTTGGTGATGATGTAAAACGTTGTGCTGTATGCATTTGAGCTTTGCTGCAATATGTAAGGTTATACAAAAAAGAAACCCCACGTTCAACGCAGGGTTGTAAATTGCTGTTCTTTTGTCTGTCGGACTCTTATATCGCTTCAACAATAAGCTTTCCGCATTCCTTAGTTCCGATCTGTATCTCGCCCGGTTTTGCGATATCAGGCGTCCTGCAGCCTTCTGAGAGGACTTTCCTCACGGCTGCTTCGATGGCATCGGCTTCTTCGCCGAGACCGAAAGTGTATCTCAGCATCATGGCTGCTGACAGGATAGTCGCCATAGGGTTGGCAAGGTTACGTCCTGCGATGTCAGGTGCTGAGCCGTGTACCGGTTCGTACATGCCGAAGTTGCCTTCCGCCAGGCTGGCCGACGGCAACATGCCGATGGAGCCTGTGATCATGCTGGCTTCATCCGAAAGTATATCGCCGAAGATGTTGCTTGTCACGATGACGTCGAACTGCTTAGGGTTCCTTACCATCTGCATCGCTGCATTGTCGATGTAGAAGTTGTTGAGCTCCACTTCAGGATAATCCTCTGCAACTTCTGCCACGATACGTCTCCACAGGCGTGAGCTTTCCAGCACGTTGGCCTTGTCCACGCTTGTCACTTTCTTACCACGCTTCATAGCCATGTCGAAAGCGACCTTGGCAATACGTCTCACTTCTCCTTCTGAATACTGTTCTACGTCGTATGCAGCCGGTCCCATGTCAGTGTCGCATGTGCCCTTCTTGCCGAAATATATACCGCCTGTCAGCTCTCTGACTACGACGATATCAAGGCCGCCTTCAACGATCTCAGGTTTCAGCGGGCATGCATCTGCCAGTTCGTCGAACAGCAGTGCAGGTCTGAGGTTTGCAAAGAGTCCCAGCTCTTTTCTCAGTCCCAGCAGGGCTCTCTCCGGTCTCTCGTCTCCCGGCAGAGTATCCCATTTCCACCCGCCTACTGCGCCCAGCAGCACTGCATCGCTTTCCTTGCAGATCTTTACAGTCTCCTCCGGCAGACAGCGGCCTGTCGCATCTATCGCACAGCCCCCTGCAAGCACCTCAGTGTATTTGAATTCATGTCCGAATTTCTCCCCGATGCGGTCCAGGACTTTCAGTGTCTCTCTGACAACTTCAGGGCCTATCCCATCCCCGGGGATAACAGCTATTTTGTATTCCATATCATTTCTCCTGTAAAATCTATTTTCCTGCTTTCAGACTTTTCATCAGCCCGCCCTTTGCCATGATGTCCTTGATGAATTCAGGGAAAGGCAGTGCCTGATAAGTCTCGCCTTTTGTCTCATTGGTGATGACACCTGTATCGAAGTCGATGGAGACTTTATCGCCGTTCTCGATCTTCTCGCTGGCTTCAGGACATTCCAGGATCGGCAGTCCGATGTTGATGGAATTCCTGTAGAATATACGTGCAAAAGTCTTGGCGATGACGCAGTCGATGCCGCTTGCCTTGATGGCGATCGGAGCGTGTTCTCTCGATGATCCGCATCCGAAGTTCTCGCCGCCTACCATTATGTCTCCCTGTTTTACTTTATTTACGAAATCTGCATCTATATCTTCCATGCAGTGTGACGCCAGTTCCTTGTGATCTGCTGTGTTCAGATG
>CAKQNZ010000167.1 GCA_934255435.1 uncultured Clostridia bacterium
ATCGAGCATACCGAATAAGCAAGACCTTTCTCCTCTCTGATATTCTGGAAAAGTCTCGAACTCATGCTGCCCCCGAAAATACTGTTCATCAGTACGAAAGCGTAGTATCTGCTGTCCACCATGGATATACCCGGCGTGCCCAGACAAATATGCGTCTGCTCGATATCCCTGACCTTGACGTCGAAGCTCTGTCTGTAAGGTTTGAACTCGACAGCATTTGTGACTTTTTTCTCATTCAGTGCCAGCAGCCTGTCTTCAAACATCGAAATTATACGCTCCTCGTCAAAGTTGCCTGCAACAGCTATCACTATGCTGTCACGTGCATACTTGTCCATGAGATATCCTGTGAGTTTACTGCGATCTATTCCCGCCAGGCTCTCAGGAGTCCCAAGTATGCTCCTGCCGAGAGGATTGCCGCTTGATACAAGCTCCGAGATCATATCGTATACATCATCATCAGGGCTGTCTTTCACCATCTTTATCTCTTCACAGATGACCTGACGCTCTTTATCCATCTCTTCTGGATCGAACTTCGAACCTGTAAGCATATCCAGCAGTATATCTGCACCTTTATATATATTGGAAGACAGAGTTTTGATATAGTAGCATGTAGCTTCTTTACCTGTGAAAGCATTGAACATACCGCCTATCTTGTCCACATCTGATGCGATCTCCCTGGCCGTTCTGTTTTCTGTGCCTTTGAACATCATGTGTTCTATGTAATGTGACACGCCTGATACATCATCAGTCTCATCCGATGCACCTGCCCTGACCCATATACCAAGGGCTGCCGACTGGACATAATCGGTCTTTTCCATGACGATAGTAGTCCCGCATTTGAGTTTCTCTATTTTTATCATATTCCATACACCTTTCTTTCTTTAAATCCTTCTGTATTGTAACACAAACCCGAACCTTTTCATATACTGCCATTGAACAAATTAATAAAAAGAATCACACCGGTCGATCCGGTCAATTCAAAGGAGGTAAATAATGGCTTGTTTTTGTACACCACAAAACGATCCCAACTGCCGCAGTGCCAATACATTATGTGAGTTCAGCGGCAATCTCGATGATGTAACGGCAACTCCCATATATGTCCAGAGTGTATATGATGCAGTTAAGTTCCATCTGCAGGGCATGAAAACTGTTCAGAATCTGAAGTTCTCTCCGAATATCCCATGTGGTTTTTCTGTAAACAGGATACTTGATATCAGATGCAAGAAAGTCTTCAATCCTGACAATTCTTCTGACTGCGACAATCTCACTCTCGATATGGAAACCTGCATATCCGGAGCATCTTTCGTAAACAACTGCAATGGCGTCGTTGAAACCATCGGACCTGACGGGGTACCATCAGAAAAAATACTCTTTGCTGATACCAGCAGCTGTGATGAGAACTGCCCCGGCGGAACGCCTGTATTTGGCACTCAGAATGTCAAGATGTGGGGAAATATCATAATATATCTCGATCTTGGATTGTGCGACAGCTGCGGCAGGGAAAGCACCATGACTGTATGCGCTGAAATCAATATCGCACGTCAGTCTCATCCGCTGCTGCTGACTAATTTCTTCGAACTGTGTATGCCGAGCACCAGCAACTGTGCTTTCATGCCTCGTCTGACAGAGCTGTCCAACGCAGGATTCGCATGCAGGCTGGCTACGAACAACGTAGCTCGTGATACATGCATAGCTGCCAACGGAGAGATAAGCGCCAACCTTATCGTACAGATATGCGTCACATGTGAAAAGAAGATCACTGTGCCGGTCCAGCTCTGTGTACTTACAACAGGATTCGCAGAGGCTCCTCTTCAGGAAACGACATCAGGCGTCATGACCTGCCCTGGTCTTTTTCCTGAAAGAATTGATGAAAACAGCGGCTCCATGGGTACACCAGCTTGCAGCAGCAGCAGTACTTCAGACACAGGCTGCGATACATGCGGTCCATCACCGTCTGACGACTGCAGCTGTGGGTGCGGTGATTTCCCACCACCACCGCCAAACTGCAGATAAAACCTCCTGCTGTCACAGCCGCCAGCAGCCGATGAAATATCTGCCGTAAAACATAAGTGGCTCAGCTACGGAATCCCCGGATACTGAGTATAAAAAAACAGCTGCAGTTTCTGTATTACATAATACGATAACATTGCAGCTGTTTTATTTGTGTTTTGTTTTTATATTTCTTCCAGATCCACGCTGCAGTTGTGGTGGACTTTCTGGACGTCGTCATTGTCTTCAAGGATATCTATCATCTTCTTCAGCTGTTTAAGATCGTTTGCATCTTTCGGAGCTGCTTCCATCGATGGAACAAATTCGATATCTGAATCAACGAATTCATATCCGGCATTCATCAGAGCTCCGTGTACATCTGTATAATTTTCAGGTGTAGTCTGGATCTCATAGCTGTCATCATGAGTGATCATATCGTCAGCACCTGCTTCAAGAGCAGTTTCCATCAGAGCATCTTCATCGATGGCGTCTGTCTTCTCTATGATCATTATGCCCTTTCTTGAAAACATGTATGAAACGCATCCCGGAGTACCGAGATTGCCGCCGTGTTTGTCGAATGTAGATCTTACAGCAGCTGTAGTCCTGTTTCTGTTATCTGTGAGCGTTTCTACGATAACAGCAACGCCTCCTACTCCGTATCCTTCAAATGTGAGTTCTTCGTATGTTTCACCTTCAAGTTCGCCTGTTCCTTTTTTGATGGCTCTCTTGATATTATCGTTAGGCATACCTATGCCCTTAGCTTTTTCGATAGCAACTCTCAGTGTAGCATTGTAGTCAGGATCCCCGCCTGCCTTTGCTGCTACTATGATCTGTCTTCCGTATTTAGTGAACATCGCTGCACGTTTGGAATCCTGTGCTGCCTTTCTGCCTGCTATTGTACCGTGTCTTCCCATGGAGACACCTCCTAACTTTTAATTATTTTCCTTAGAAATTATACACCCATATGGGAAAAAATTCAAGAGGAAACAATATCACTCCGTTTTCTGTGCTTCAGCTTCTTTTTTAGCCAGATTTTTGTGAGCTGTTGCCATCATGAGTTTGATCCTGTTCAGCTGGTTTACGTCTGATGCACCGGGATCATAGTCTATAGCGGCTATATTCGCCATAGGATTGCGTTTTCTCAGTGCCTTCATCATGCCTTTTCCTGTAACATGGTTCGGCAGACATGCGAAAGGCTGCATACAGATGATGTTCTCTACACCATCGTCGATAAGGTCCACCATTTCTCCTGTCAGCAGCCAGCCTTCGCCGCACTGGTTGCCCAGAGAGATTATTTCCTTAGCCTTGTCTGCGATATCCTTGATATACATAGGCTGATGGAAACATCTGCTGTTCTCAAGAGCTCTTCTCATAGGCTTTCTGAAATATTCGATAACCTTTATAGCCATCTTGTTGCCCATCATCATGGCATATGAACCCGACAGATTCTGATAGTTGAACTCCTTGCTGTACATACCGTAAAGAAGGAAGTCTGTCAGATCCAGCACAACGGCTTCTCCGCCCTCGTTTTCTACTATACTGACAACATCATTGTTGGCATTCGGATGATATTTCACAAGTATCTCGCCGACTATACCGACTTTAGGCTTCTTTATATCAAGAAGCGGCAGGCTGTCAAAGTCGCTTACTATCTGTCCCATACTCTTACTGAAAGCCTTCATACTGCCTCTGAACAGGATATCATTCGCCTTTTCGCACCATTTCTCATAAAGACGGTTTGCAGATCCCGGTTCCTTTTCGTAAGGTCTTGTGGCGTAAAGGACTCTCATGAAAAGATCTCCATACATCACTGCCATGAGGCCTCTCTTGATGACGCCGAGAGACAATCTGAATCCCGGGTTTTTTTC
>CAKQNZ010000168.1 GCA_934255435.1 uncultured Clostridia bacterium
GCACCTGCTGATATCCAGCTTTATCTTTGCCATTGCAACCTCCTGATCAATGCTCCTCCTGCCTGCTTCAAGGCCTGAGCATACGATTTATATTATGAATCTATCGTTTCGTTTCCTGAAGGACTCACCATATATCTGATTGCTCCTTCAGTTGATTGATAAATATACGACACATTTAATAATTATACTGCATATGCATAAAATCGTCAAGAATCTTCTTTTTACGCAGATACAAAAAATCCGCACCACCTGACTGAAATATCAGTCATCAGTGATGCGGATGCTGTTTATACATTTTTGCATATATATAACTTTTTAGCGTGTATTTATACATAGTTTTTTATAAATATTCACATCCTTCTACGTATCCGTGCTTTGTCACATTATACGACGCTCCATACTTATTACTGGTACTAAATCTTTTACCCTGCAAAGAATTTGTCATATATACCGAACACGAAGATGAACAGTACGATCAGCGGCAGTATATATGTCAGATACGGGCGCATCCAGTCGTGGACTTTAAGTCCGTGGCCTGTGTTGGCTTCCTCTTTGAAGTTTTTCCAGCCCCAGCCGTATCTTGTGACACAGAACAGCAGGTATACCAGCGAACCCAGTGGCAGGAATATGTTGCTCACAAGGAAATCCTCCACATCCAGGATCGCTCCTCCGAACACTGAGAATCCGTCCCAGCTCCAGAGATTGTATCCCAGCACACATGGCAGTGACAGTGCTATTATCAGCACAAGGTTCACAAGGCCTGACTTTTTCCTGCTGCAGCCTGTTATCTCCATACCGCAGCATATGATGTTCTCGAAAACAGCCAGCACTGTGGAAAGCGCTGCAAAGGACATGAACAGAAAGAACAGGCTCCCCCATAATCTGCCCATACCCATGTTCGCAAAGATATTAGGCAGCGTGATGAATATGAGACTCGGTCCTGAAGTCTGATCCACATTGTATGTGAAGCATGCCGGGAATATTATCAGCCCTGAAGTTATGGCAACGAAAGTGTCCAGCACAACGACTCTTGCCGATTCGCCCAGCAGAGAATGGTCCTTGCCGATGTAGCTTCCGAATATAGCCATGGCACCGACGCCGAGACTCAATGTGAAGAAAGCCTGGTTCATAGCGCCAACAAGTGTGTTCATGATACCAAGTTCTTTCATACGTCCGAAGTCAGGCAGCAGATAAAAGCTCAGGCCTTCCTTCGCCCCAGGCATGAAAAAGCTGTTGACAGCCAGTATGACCATTATTGCCAGCAGTGCTGTCATCATTATCTTGGTGATTCGTTCCAGTCCGTTCTGAAGACCTCTGACACATACGAAAATACATATGCATACTACAACGATCATCCAGAAAGCCATTATCCCCGGACTTGCCAGCATACCTGTAAAGGTATCTGCAACAGCACCGGAATCAGCTCCTTCGAACTTGCCTGCTGCAGTCAGATAGAAATAGTGCAGCATCCAGCCCGCTACCGTCGTATAAAACATCATCAGCAGATAGCAGCCTGCAAGTGTGAAATATCCATGTATATGCCATTTACTGCCTGGCTTTTCCAGCGCCTGATAAGCCTTTACCGGGCTCTTGCGGCTGGCTCTGCCTACTGCGAACTCCATGCTCATGATAGGAAGTCCCAGTATGATGAGGAATATGAAGTAAAACAGCACGAAAGCGCCTCCGCCGCCCTGTCCTGCCATATACGGGAATTTCCATACGTTGCCTATGCCTATGGCACAGCCCGCAGATAGTAAAATGAATCCAAGTCTGGATTTTAACGTTTCTCTTTCCATAAATAACTTCTCCTTCTGATGCAATGATAAATAAGTGCAGTCTTTTAATTATATCATCACACAGGGTATGGTTTCAATCTGAATGTATAAGGTCTGAAAAACCTGTGATCCAAAATTTCCGGACTGCTTCACAGCCTGCCGGTCCTGAAGTCCTCTATCATCTCCTGTGTCAGCGCCGGTCTGACAGTTTTTTCATCGAGCTCATCTCTGGAAATAAAGAAAGCTTCCGACAGCTCATTTCTGTCCAGGACGATGTCTGCGCTGCCGTCCACTTCGGCGGTGTATCCGATCTGCAGGTTCCCGGCAAAGCCCCAGGGCTGGGAACCGTAGTATCTGATGTTTTTCACCTTCAGCCCTACCTCCTCCATGACTTCCCTGGCTACGCATTCTTCTGCTGATTCTCCGATCTCCACGAATCCGGCGATCAGTGCGTACAGGTTCGTCTGCTGTCTGCCGCTGTACCGGGTCACCAGCAGTTTGTCATCATGGGTTAGAGCCACTGTGACAGCAGGATTTATCCTTGGGAATATCACATTGCCGCAGTGAGGGCAGCGCATCATCCTCTCCTTCTGTCCATATTCGTTTTCTGCACCGCACCTGCCACAGAACCTGCTGCTGCGGTACCATGTGTTCAGATGGCATGCCGTCATTGCTGCAAAGCACAGATGCTTCGGATTTCCTTTGCGCAGCACTCTTGCCGACTTGTACTGGAAACCCTCCGGCAGCTGCACTTCGCAGTTTTCCTTCAGCATATAAAAATGCTCGTCATCTATGGAAAAAAGATAGATCATATCTCCAGGTCCGGCAGATATGTCTTCTGCACTGGGTATCAGGATATCGCCTTCCTTTGTTTCACCCAGAGCTATATGGCTGTGTTCCTTTTCGAATATGAACACTTTATCCCCGGCGGATGCCTTCATTCCCGCTCTGAACTGATTGTCGAATACTTTATCTCCTATCTCCTGTATCATCTTCTTAGCTCCTTTGTCGTCTGTTTGTTGTAGTTATGTATTTGTTTTATTGTCCGCAGATGTTCCTGCGTTTATTTTTGATCCTTTAATGCCCTTGATCTTTTACGTTAAAGAACTGAAACCTTTCATATTTCTGGTTTCATCATTACAGCTATATTCTACCACCCGGCATGGTTTTTCTCAATATCTGCAAGTCCTGCATAGATAACTGTCATTCAAAGTCTGTAAATTCGGAACGGCTTTTTATGTTACAATATAATGTAAAGTGTTGAAAAAACAAAGCATAAACAGAATGGACGGTCGTAACAAATGAAAATACTGATAATAGCCATGGCATATTTTCTCGGTGGTATAGTCGATGCAGTTTGCGGAGGAGGCGGACTCATAACGCTGCCGGTACTTTTCGCTACAGGTGTTCCCGCTCACATCGCTGTCGGCACCAACCAGATGTCTATGTTCCCCGGAGTAGCTACATCAGTCGTAAAATTTTACAAGAATGGAAAGATAGACGTAAAAAACGCCATATATGCAGTTCCTTTCGGTCTTGCCGGTGGTTTCGTAGGTGCAAAGCTCAACCTGCTGATCTCTGAATGGTATCTGCAGGTCATTCTGCTGGTGCTGATACCTGTACTGGCAGCTTTTTCGATATTCAAACCGAACACAGGCGCAGAAAACAGATCCTTTGAAAACACACGCCGTAAAACTATCCTGCTGTCAGCTGTCATAGGTTTTACAGTGGGTGCATATCACGCATTCTACGGTCCTGCCAGTGGTATGTTCTATATGCTGGCATTCGCTGCGTTCCTGAAATACGACCTGGTCACAGCCAACGGCAACACACGTTTCGTAACAATGTTCGTCAGCATCGTGTCCAGCATCACCTATGCGCTTTCAGGCTGCGTGAGATGGATGTACATACTGTTCACAGTCCCGGCATATGCACTTGGGAACTACATCGGCGCATCACTGGCGATATCAAAAGGAGCCAGATTCATACGCCCGATGTATTATGCAATACTGGTACTGCTGTTC
>CAKQNZ010000169.1 GCA_934255435.1 uncultured Clostridia bacterium
AAAGCCATATTGTGCCTCCTTGTAAAACACTATTTTGATATAATATCTAAAATCTCATTATTTGACGAACCTTTAGGGATATTGTATTTTCCTGCTTTTATCGAGTCTGAGCTGCCTTTTTTGTCGATATGTTTCCTGAAACTGTCAGCCGATTTCACAAGTCCTGCCTTGTACAGTTTTGATGCGACAGACTCAGCCGTATCAGAAGATTTTATCGTGACAGTAACATATTCTGTGCCAGCTGCATCAGCTTTGTCTGTCTGCGAAACAGTTTCTGTCGCTGATGGATCAGCAGCATCGGATGAACTGCTCTGTGCTGCAGAACTTTCGCTGGACTGCGATACAGCAGCCTGCTCTGCCAGCACTACAGGATAGTCCATTATAGCATTGATACGGCCATATATGATAACTGCAGCTGCAGCAAGAATAACAAGCACGATTATAATATCATTTTTATTATAAAAAAAATCTTTGATTTTATTCATCCCTGACTCCTTTGTAAATGTATTCCATATCTTATACTTTATCATATTTTGATATCATTCTCAAATCCAAAACCCCCGTTTTTTATATATTTAGATGAATTTTTCTTCACAATATCAAACAAAAAATGTACTTATAACTTAAAATGTTGTATAATCGATTTATGGTAAATGTTGTAATCGAAAAAAACGATGCAGGTCAGAGACTTGACCGCTTTATGAAGAAATATCTCAAAAGGGCGCCCCTCAGCATGATATACAAGCTGATCAGGAAAGATATCAAAGTCAACGGCAGACGAGGCAAAGAAGATACGATACTTTCAGAAGGCGACGAGCTGTCGATCTATATCAGCAGTGAGAAGCTTGCAGAGCTGTCAGCACCGGCCAAAAAACAGAAAATACACAGCCGCAGACAGTTTCGTATAGCATATGAAGACAGCAATATACTGGTCGCTGTGAAGCCCCGGGGACTTCTGACACACGGAGATTCCCATGAAAAGAAAAAAACGCTTGTCAATCAGGTGTGCGGGTATCTGCAGGACAAGGGGGAGTTCGATCCTTCGAGAGAAAAGACTTTCTCTCCGGCACCTGTGAACCGCCTCGACAGGAACACTACAGGACTCGTGATCTTCGGCAAGAATGCTGAGAGCCTGAGAGTGCTGACTGCAGCGATACGAAGCAACAGACATGTCAGCAAATATTATCTGACGATAGTAGCGGGATGTTTTGAAAACCAAATGACGATAGACAGCGATCTTGTGAAAGATGCACAAAGCAATACTGTAAGTCTCGCATCAGGTCCGGAAGGCAAATCGGCACTGACCATAGTTCGGCCTTATGTACCGGGCAGAGATTTTTCTATTGTCGAGATCGAGCTTGTCACAGGACGTACGCACCAGATAAGAGTGCATTTGTCAGAAGAGGGATTCCCGCTTATCGGAGACCCTAAATACGGTGACCCGGATGTTAACAGACGTGTAGAACGGTCTTTTGGTCTGACTACGCAGCTGCTCCATGCATACCGGCTTGAATTCAGCGATATGCCGGGCATACTGTCGTATCTGGACGGTAAGACCATAAAAGCTGATCTGCCGCCGGATTTCAGACGTATACAGTCAGCTCTTTTCAATGAGAGCGGTGCAAAGACAAATAGTGTCCGCAGGAAGCGGTAAGATCCTCTGCTTATGCGGACATCAAAATACAAAAGACGGTGTGCATCACACTGCATATGGTCTTTATCAGATTCTGGAGGAGTAAAATAAATGAAAGAACTAATCAAAGATGTGCTTATTGCGATAGCGATAGTCATAGTGATAACGCTTGTGATCAAACCGACGATCGTAAAAGAAAGCTCGATGGAGCCGACTCTTTACGAAAATAATTATCTGTTTGTGAACAAGCTGGCGTATATCAATAAGGACCATCCTGATTATGGCGATATAATCGTGTTCAAATCAAATATAGACAAGGATGAGGGCAACGGCAAAAAAATGCTTATAAAAAGAGTCATCGGTGTCGAAAATGATGTTATAAGCATAAAAGACGGACTGGTATACCGCAACGGAAAAGTTCTTGACGAGCCTTATACTCTCGAAGGATTCACAACTGGCGAGATAACTGAGCTCAAAGTGCCGAAGGATCAGGTGTTCGTTATGGGAGACAACCGAAGCATAAGTCTTGACAGCAGGTCGGATGAAGTCGGCACGATATCTGAGGACAGTATCCTTGGAAGAGCTTTCGTCAGACTGTATCCGTTCAACGAGATATGTCTTATCTGACGACAGCGGTAATGAAGCGTAGTATCCGTGATAAATACATATGAGTATACATCGATATATCAGAGGAGGGATACCATGCTGAAAAAATTACTGCTGTATGCTTTGTCCGCAGTGTTCGGAAGTGCAGCTGCTTTTCTTCTTTCAGGTTTTTTTATGATCACTGAAGTCAAGGGCAGTGGGATGGAACCGGCGCTGCATCAGGGTGGATATGTGCTTCTTGACAGAGCGGCTGCAAGAGGGGCAGGTGAGAGGATCGACACCGGAGATGTGATAGCTGTCAGAAATCATATCTACAGCGAAGATGGAGAGGGCAGTATCCTCATAAGACGTGTTGCAGGAAGATCAGGCGACAGTGTCGAGATAAAAGACGATACGCTTTACATCAATGACAAACCATATACAGAGCATATGGATGAACCGGTCCATATGGATGATATGCAGCCACGAAAGCTTGGCAGCGGACAGTTTTTTATCATGAGTGACGACCGCAGATCATTGCTGGACAGCCGCAATGAAGCCATAGGACTGGTAGATATAAGAGAGTGTATAGGAAAAGTGTGTTTTAAATAACAGGATATTCTGAGAGGGGACGACTGTGAAAGTAGTTGCAAACAACAAAAAAGCACGGCATGACTATTTTATAGAAGAAACATATGAAGCCGGTATAGCGCTTACCGGTACTGAAATAAAATCAGTACGGCAGGGAAGGGTAAGCATCAAGGAAAGCTACGCCAGGATCGAAAATGAAGAAATAATATTATACGGCATGAATATAAGTCCGTATGAACAGGGCAACAGATTCAACGTAGAGCCTGTACGCCCGAGGAAGCTGCTTTTACATAAGAGGGAGATAAGAAAACTTATCGGATATACCACATTAAAAGGCTTGACTTTGGTGCCTCTCAGGATGTACATTAATGACAGAGGCAAAGCCAAGATAGAGATCGCAGTTGCCAGAGGCAAGAAGGAATATGATAAGCGTCATGATATTGCCAGGCGTGATGCAGACAGAAGGATGCAGCAGGCTATGAGGAGATAAACGATCCGTAATTTGTGTTACTGACAGGTATGCAGTGATCATGATGGAAATACCCGTACAGGAGGTTTGAAATGCAGGAATTTTTGAACAGACTCGGCAGGACAGCAGCAACAGCTGCCAGCAGAGCAGGAAACAAAGCCGGAGAAGTCATTGAAGTAGGTAAACTCAAAAGCAGGATAAGCAGCCGCAGGCAGGATATAGAGAATACCAAGAAAGAGATCGGTGAATACTGCTATGAACTCTTCAGAGGCGGCAGGCTTGAGGATACAGCTGTAAGAGAACTGTGCGAAAAGATATCAGACTGTCTCAATGAGATCGATGAACTGGAAGATCAGATCAGAGAGACAAAAGATGAATATAAAGCTAAAAATGAGGATAACGTTTTTTAGTTTTATGTGATATAATTAAGTCACGGCTGATGTGTTCAGCGGCTTGATATGATGATATGGACCTGCATCTCTGGGAGATGTCAGAC
>CAKQNZ010000170.1 GCA_934255435.1 uncultured Clostridia bacterium
TTCATATTCATCGTGATCTGTTTCCAGCATATCATAGGCCTCGTCTATGATATCCGGATCTATGCCCTTTTCTCTGAGTTCTTTTCTTATGCGTATCATGCCTCTGCCCTTGCCGAATGCATATTCAAAATACAGCATGGCATAATTCATATCATCTATATATCCGTATTTCTTGAATTCCTCTGCCACAGCATCTATTTCACTGCTGTCGAAACCCTTGTCTGAGAGATATTTTCTCAGCTGTTTTTCTGTACGCATCCTGGCATTGATATAACCGGATGCTCTGGTCCATATATCCACACGATGCCTCCATTCTAAGAGCGTTTCATCCCGCACAGGCTCATGCCGACTACTCCTGCGATTATCAGTACAGTGCATACGATATGATACCACATCAGCGGTTCTCCCAGTACTATGACGCCTGCAACAATAGATATGGCGGTGGATACATTGCCGAATATAGTAGCATTCACTGCTTCCATTTTACTGAGCATATAGCTCATGATATATGCTGACAGCAGTATGCATCCTATGCCAAGATATGCTCCTGAAATGAATACGGACGGATCTGCCAGCGGCCTGAAATAGTCCGCCGGTGATTCACCGTTGATGATGCCTGTGACCACTGCTGCTATATTGAAAGCTATCACTCCCATTATCACGATGGTAGTTGTTATCTCCGCAGGTCTGTAATCGTGTCTGGCGTATCTCATGAACACATTGCTAAGCGCCATGGCGATACTTGACAGTATGAGCAGGACTGTGCCGATGGGATCTATCGTGACATCTGTTGTTCCCATTATTATCATCACCAGCAATGCCAGGACTGTGAGACATACGAAAATATTTTCCTGCCATGTTGCTCGTTCCTTCAGAAACAGCGACGCTATTATCTTTACAAGGATCGGTATCATTGCAAAGATTATCGCACCTTCCACCGATGTCGCAAACATCAGTCCTATGACCTGCAGCGCCATGAACCCTACATAAAATACGGCAGTAAGCATCAGCTTGCCCTTGGGTTTATGCCTTATATCCACTTTTATGACTCTGCATGCCAGCAGTATCACAAGCGCTGCAAATGCAAAATCATACCTGTAGCACAGGACTTTAACACTGTCGGTGCTCATCTGGCAGATTTTGACTGCCAGGAATGAAAATCCTACCAGTACTGAAAAAAGCACTGCCGCTGTATATCCTTTTCTCAGATCGCTTTTTCTGTTACTGCTTTCTGCAGTATTATCTTCTGTTGTTATTTTTTCTTCTCCATGCAGCATGCGCAGTACATTCCTTTCTCCAGCTGACACTCAAAAAAATCGACGTCATCTCTGTCTGTAACGGAAACCTTTTTCAATACTCCGGCAAGACCTGTCCCCAGGTACTTGCCGTACGCTTCTTTCCTGGTCCATATCCTGAAAAAGCCGTCACTGCCTTCACGTTCTACTATATCAGCTTCATAGTCTGTGAAATACTTTCTGCTTATAGACGCTGTATTCGCCCGGCTCTCCTCCTGTATGTCAACGCCCACAGGCGAGTCTGCCACCAGCAGTGCGAAATATCTGCCACTGTGGCTTACCGAAAAGAAGATGTCATCTCTGCCGCAAAGATACGGCTTGCCTCTGTCTGTGCGGCCTATACATACATCCTCTATGCCTTTATCTTTGAAGATATCTTTTATCAGCTGCTCTGTCAGAGCTTTGCCTTTCATGCCGGGAAACATGTCTCTGTAATCTTCGATGATATATAATTCCATATTATTATCAAAATGGCGGAACAAAATGTACCGCCATCAATGTATCCTTCTGTAATTACTGATCCTCCTGCTCCTGATCGTCTGCCATCCTCTCAAGTATGCGCTTATAGCCTTCTGCGCCATATACCAGGCATTTGTTGATGCGGCTTATGGTCGCTGTCGACGCTTTTGTGATATGCTCTATCTCACTGTAAGTCTTGCTTTCAGAAAGCAGCTTAGCCACCTGGAGACGCTGAGCTATCGCATGTATCTCATTTATCGTGCATATATCCTCGAAAAACCGGTAGCAGTCCTCCTCGTCTTCAAGCAGCAGTATCGCTCTGAAAAGTTCATCTATATCGTCTCTTTTGAATCTTGACTCGTAAGCCATGCATGACTCCTTTCGATAACCTGTTATTAACAGTGATATTATATCACCGGGGCAGTTTACCGTCAAGAAATACTTTACCAGTCTAAAGCGTTATCAAAACAGACTCAGGGCTTTGTCAAGCTGTTTATCATCGCTTGATTTGCTGTCGTTTTTCACGACATAATCAGGTTTAACGCCTTTTTTATGGACTTTGTGTCCTTTAGGAGAGAAATACTGCATTATCGTAAGTTTCAGTGCCGATCCGTCTTTGAGTTCAGCTGTTGACTGTATGACGCCTTTGCCAAAAGTATTCTGACCGACTATCTTATAGCCGTTGTCCTTCATAGCTGCTGCCAGTATCTCAGATGCACTGGCGCTGTTTTCATTCACGAGCACTACGGTCTTCAGGTCTGTCTTTCCATCCGTCGACTTGTAGTATTTCTTTTTGCCATTTTTGTCTTCTGTATATGTCACTGTACCCTTGTCGAGGAATTCATCCGCAACATCGATGCTGGAATCCACAAGACCTCCGCCGTTGTCCCTGAGGTCGAGAATAAGGTTCTTCGCACCGTTTTTTTCTATCTTTTTCAGTGCTTTATCGAAATCTTCACCTGTATTCTCGATAAAACTCGATATCTGGATATATCCGGTGTCCTTGTTTATCATTTTATCAGACACGCTTTCCTGAACGATATCGTCTCTGACGAGTGTTACATCCTTCTGCTTGCCGTCATGGTAATACGTCACTTTGACTTTAGTGCCCTTTTTACCTCTTATGGCAGTCGCCATGACATCCATGTCGCTGTATTCTTTACCGTCTATCTTGAGTATATAGTCTCCGGCTTTCATATCGCTTTCAGCAGCCGGCGAACCTTTTGATATGCCTACTATCACATAACCCTTGTCATCTTTTGTGAAAGTCACACCTATCCCGGAATAGCTCCCGGTAGCTGACGCTTTCCATGAATCATATTCCGTTGCAGTCATATATGACGAGTACGGATCATCAAGCCCTGCTACAAGACCTTTGCATGCGCCGTTTATGAGATCTTCCTCTTTGATGTCTTTATAATAATTCTCGTCTATACATTCATAAAGACCTTCAAGTTTCTGATATCTGGAATACGTATCTGCCAGTTTGATATATGTCGATTTCGGTATGCTGACATATCCAAAAACGCCTTTAGTTATCAGTAAAAGGCCCCCACCTGCGACTAATATGCCCAGCAAAAAGGCTATGAGCATATATAATATCGATTTTTTCTGTTTTGTCTCCACTATATTATCTCCTCAATAACAAACTGCACGCTTTCACGCCCACGCCACTCTTTGAGTTTTACGGTACCTGTGATGTCCACCCGGACACCGGGTCTGAGTACATCGGAAAACTCCTGCGCTCTTCTGAAAAGTATGCAGTCGGCGCCACTTCCGGGCTGGCCTTGTGCACTGCTTACAAACAGGCCTGCATGTGTCCCGTCTCCCAGGAATCTGACTGAATCTATCTGTATGTTTTTCATCAGGAATACAGGTCTCGGATTACCTTCTCCGAAAGGCTCCATCAGATCAAGAGTATGTGCCAGTTCAACTGT
>CAKQNZ010000171.1 GCA_934255435.1 uncultured Clostridia bacterium
GAGTATATAAGGCGTGAAGAGCTTACGGAGGTGCATCTGTTCGACTATTTCCTTACCGAATTCAGAGATATACTTACAAGGATATATGACCCGGAAGCAGAGATGCTGCTTAATGTATCTTCCGGTACACCGGCAATGAAAAGTGCACTGCAGATATTATCAGCGATGTATGACAGGCCGATGAAACCCATACAGGTACATACACCGGACAGACAGCTTAATGTCCGTGAAGACGTAAAAGGCAGATATGATGTGAAGGATGAATGGGAGTGTGACATAGATAATCTAGAAGGCTACGAGGACAGATGTACTGAATCATCTGTAGTCAATATGAACGTAGAGATAAAGACAAATATCATAAAGAGAATGATAGAGTCATACGATTATGTTGCAGCATATCAGATAGCAGAACCAATAAGCGAGTATATAGACAAGCGGGCATTACTCCTCATGGAGGCAGGTAATGCGAGACTCAACCTCGATAAGGGTACCTGCAGTAAATTATGTGAGGAAGCAGATTATGATATGTATCCTGTAAAACAGACAGATCAGTGGGGGGTATTTGAATCCCTTATGATAATGAAAATCAAGATCTGGAAGAAAGAATATGCTGATTTTGTGCGTTCAATATCACCATTGTTTTCTGTTCTTATGGAAAGGATCATTGAAACCAACAAAAGTATAGATATCAATAAGTTCAGATACAAAATCAAAGACGGGAAAAATATTATTGCAAAATGGGAAAAAAGTGAAACTTCCAAGAGCCATTTGTTTTATGATATTAATGGTAATGCGACCGGAGATACAGTGATAAATACTGAGCAGTACTGTAAACTGATCAGTAACCTTAGATTTGACAGAGATGTTAAGAGTCCGGTAAAGAAAATGCGTGATGCAGAAAAAAATATAAGAAATGCTGCGGCACATTCTATAGTTCATGTTACAGATGAAGTTATAAAGTCTTCTACAGGAATGAACTCGGTGGAACTTTTCAATGTAATGAAGAAACTGGTAGGACTGGCAGGCATAGGTATAAGTAAGGAAGCTATGAATACATACGATAAGCTCAATGATGAGATAAAGAAATATCTGTAAGGGTTTATCGAAAAAATAACTTATAAGCTGTAATTACAAAAACGGGAGGTACAAAAAAATGATATGTCCAAGATGTGGGGCTGAGACAGATGACTGGCCTTGTCCGGAGTGTGGTTTTCCTGAGAGTATGAAAATCAGGTGGATCAGAAGATCGAATTGGCGCAGGATCACATTGGCTGAACATTGTTTAGCTAATTCGAAACTCTGCCAATAGCAGGGTTGGAGCCAGGTGTTTGGATGCAACGATATACGATAAAAGTGTACCGTTGCATCCGATATTCCCTCATAAAAATGTAAATACTTATGTATTTTCCCTCATGTTTTTGTCATAGTAAGTTTTTGTTATTACAAAAAAGACGATTCCACACTGGAACAGGACTTTTTCGTGAGGACTGCAGATGAGCTTGTTCCCATCGAGGTAAAAGCCCGGAACAGCAAAGCAAAGTCACTGAAACGCCTTGTAGAAAGCGACCGCTATCAGGACATATCCTATGGCATCAAACTCTGCGCCGGCAACATAGGCGTAAGCGATGATATTTACACATTCCCGTACTACTGCACATTCCTGCTGAAGCGGTATTTGAAGGGGAAATAGAAACCGTATGATAAACTGTCCTGAAATATTATTTAGTAAAGTAGAACACAACAGATTATTTTATATACACGGAGTACCAAATGAACTACATAGTATTAGACCTTGAATGGAATATGCCGGAGAACAGTCACAGGCGTGTCAGGTCGCCGATCACGCTGAATGGTGAGATAATCCAGATCGGTGCCGTCAAGCTGGACGAGGGGCTGGATGAGATCGGTGAGTTCAATGTCAAGGTCAGGCCGGTGTTTTACCGGAAGATGAACAAAAGGATAGAGGAGCTTACATCGATAA
The DNA here is from genome assembly GCA_934255435.1 of uncultured Clostridia bacterium. Lineage (GTDB taxonomy): Bacteria > Bacillota > Clostridia > Peptostreptococcales > Anaerovoracaceae > Lentihominibacter. Next base: position 1,982 of record CAKQNZ010000171.1, read on the forward strand.
CCGGTGCTGAGCTGGAGTATGGGGAAAGTTTTGAAGATGCGGTGGGCAGGTTCCGTGAGTGGTGCGGTGATGACAGCATCATGCTCACATGGGGGCCGTCGGACAAGAAGATACTCATAGAAAATCTCATAATGCACGATATGACATATGACTGGATACCGGAATATTTTGATGCGCAGTTCATGTTCGATCTGCAGGAGACCATGGAGGACAGGGATTTTTCGCTGGATTACGCTTTTTACTATTTTGGTCTGAAAGGCAGCAAGGCTCATGATGCACTGAACGATGCCAGGGATACCGCTGCAGTTATCAGGAAGCTGGATCTGGAGGATTTTATACAGGAAGAACGTGAGTACAGGAAAGAGCTGGCGGCTGAAAAGTCGTCATTTTCCTCTTGACCTGAATATAGCTTCAGGTGGTATCATTAGGGTATGAGGAAATGACAAAAGGAGTGATTTTAGTATGGAATACAGGAAACTGCCGTGCAGCGGTGAGCTTATAAGTGTTATAGGTATGGGTACTTCTGTGGTGGGAGAGGATTCTGAGGACAATGTCACAGAGACCGTCAGCTATGCTCTTGATAAGGGTGTCAACTTTTTCGATATGGCCGGAGGACATGCCTGCATTTTTCATGGCATGGGCAGGGCGCTTGAGGGGCGCAGGAAAGATGCGATGCTGCAGGTGCATTTCGGCGCTAACTATACGTCGGGCGAGTACGGATGGGACATCAGCCTCGATGGCGTGAAAAGGTCCGTGGACTGGCAGCTTGAGAATCTGAAGACCGACTATATAGATTTCGGGTTCATCCACTGCCTCGATGAAGCAGCAGATCTTCAGACTTATGAGAAAAACGGCGTTATCAGGTATCTGCTGTCACTGAAAGACCAGGGAGTGGTGAAGCATATCGGGCTTTCCACTCATGCACCGGAGATTGCAAACAGAGTGATGGATATGGACATCATAGATATGCTGATGTTTTCCATAAATCCTATGTACGACTATGGGCAGGGTGACTATTCAATAGGCACCGGCTCGGAAAGATACGAGCTTTACAGGAGATGCGAGAAAGAAGGCGTTGGCATATCGGTCATGAAGCCTTTCAATGCCGGTATACTTCTCGACGAGGCTCAGTCTCCGTTCCACCATGCACTGACGCCGGCTCAGTGTCTGCAGTATGCGCTCGACAGGCCTGCTGTGCTTACGGTGGTGCAGGGAGCGAAGGATATAAAGCAGCTGGAGCAGAATCTGAGTTTTCTCGATGCCTCCGATGAGAAGCGTGACTATTCGGTGATCGCATCGCTGACTCCTGATGAGACCATAGGCAGATGTGTCTACTGCAAACACTGTCATCCATGTCCTGCAGGGCTTGATATAGGGCTGATCAACAAATATTATGATCTGGCCGTGATGGGCGATGAGCTGGCGAAGGAGCATTACCTGACGCTGGAAAAGAAAGCATCGGATTGTATAAAGTGCGGCCACTGTACAAAGCGATGTCATTTCCATGTGGAACAGCAGGATCGCATGGGCGAGATAAAAGAATATTTCGGAGTGTGATGAGACTGAAGCTCTGTCCGAAGAGACGCAAGTCGATTCGAAAGACAGAACGGAGCGGTTCTTATTGGCTGAATCCGGGGACATGTCTCCAAGTGAAGCCGAAGACGAAGGAGTAGGC
>CAKQNZ010000172.1 GCA_934255435.1 uncultured Clostridia bacterium
TCCCTGATCCGCTTCAGCTCCGGGCGTGAATTCTGCTGCCGATGTTATCTTCGCATCTCCCATATCTTCGAAATATTTCTGTCCTTCTATCCAAAGACCCGCAAGACCATTATCATCTGCTGCTATCATAAGCTCTCCCAGAGGCGAGTCATATGTCTTCGTGTAGTACATATCTGCTTCCTGCCTTTCCTGATTTCCTATCACATTCTACCATATCGTATATACAAGATTCAATCATGCCGGATATATATGTCCCAGATCAGCTGCAAAAAAGAGACAGCTGCGACTGTCTCTTCTGATAACAGATATAACACAGTCCTGTTCTTCGATCTTCAGGAGATCAGAACTGTTATTTCTGATTTTTTTTCTCATAAAAATCTTCTGCCGACTGCGGGAAGAGTATATATGAGAGAAGTATCTCCTCTGTCGGTGCCTTGTCTCCCAGCTCGCTCTTCTTTTTCAGAAGTTCAGGCTCCAGAAGATCTGCAGGTCTGCATGTTATGACATCGTCGGAACCTACGACTTTTTTCTGAACTGCCTTGTTGAAAGGCATTATTGTCCTGCCGTATTCACCTCTGAGCACAGCCTTGGTCTGCACGCTTGCCATTTTGTAGCGTTTGCCGGACATCACGTTGAACACTGCCTGTGTGCCCACTATCTGAGATGACGGTGTCACAAGAGGCGGTTCACCGAGATCTTCACGCACTCTCGGCACTTCTTTCAACACTTCTTCGAATTTGTCTTCCATGTTCTGGGCTTTCATCTGGGAATACAGGTTCGAAAGCATACCTCCCGGCACCTGATATCTCAGAGTATCTGTATCAACATCCATCATCTTTACATCGATGAGGCCTTCTTTCTCCACACGCCTGCGGTACTCACGGAAATATTCCGTCGCTGCAGCCATAGCCTTCTCATTGAGTTTTACTTTCTTGCCGCCTGCCTGCAGTGTCTTGTACATAACTTCTGTTGCCGGCTGACTGGTACCCATCGCCAGCGGAGAAAGTGCAGTGTCTATACCGTCGCAACCTGCTTCGATGGCCTTGAGGTATGTCATTGGAGCTACACCACTGGTGCAGTGTGAATGGAGATGTACTGGTATCTTTACATTCTTTTTCAGGACCTTTACGAGCCTGCCTGCATCATACGGCATGAGAAGTCCTGCCATGTCTTTGATACATATGGAGTCAGCTCCCATGGACTCCATCTCCCTGGCAAGGTCTCTCCAGTATTTAAGAGTATATTTCTTGCCTACTGTATATGCTATGGCTATCTGTGCATGAGCACCTTCCTGCCTTACTGCATTCACGGATCTTTCAAGATTCCTCAGATCGTTGAATGCATCGAATATACGGAAAATATCTATACCGTTGTATGCAGATCTGCGTATGAACGAATCCACCACATCGTCAGGATAATGCCTGTATCCGAGGATGTTCTGCCCTCTCAGGAGCATCTGAAGTTTGGTCTTCCTGAATTTCTGCTTCAGCTGCCTGAGACGCTCCCACGGATCTTCATCAAGAAATCTCATGCAGACATCAAATGTAGCACCGCCCCAGCATTCTATGGAATCATATCCTATGGAATCCATTATCTCTGCTATCGGCAGCATATCCTCTGTCCTCATCCTTGTAGCCATCAGAGACTGATGAGCATCTCTCAGTATCGTCTCCGTGAATTTTATCTTTTCTTTTGTTGCAAAAATCATATTCTCTGCTCCCTGTCTGTTGTCAGATTCATGTACACATATACAACAGCATATATATGCGTGAACAAAAAAAACAGCTTTGCGAATACTGATCTCCCGTAACAGCCCGCTCATAAACTGCATATTTCATTTTACAATGTGAACGTGAAAAAGTCAATACGGCAGCTCCCGAACCTGCATAATGCAGAAAATTCATACAATAGAGGCAGGCATTGTCGTAACTGCTCCTGTGCCTGTTGCACCGTTATGTGTCATTTATTACGGATTGATCCATTTTACCATGCCTGCGCCCATGGTTTCATTCGGTCTTTCGGTATATCCCAGTCTGCGGTAAAACTCTTCATTGCCGCTGGTAGCCATGAGATTGATCATTATGCACCGTCCATCGCTGCCAAGATCATCGAACCATTCGTTTATCAGCTCTATCATTCGTTTCCCGATGCCCATGCCCTGGTGGTCGGGCCTTACCATCACGTCTGCGATCAGATACATATATCCGTTGTCCCCTACTACCCTTGCCGACCCCACCGGCTCGTCTCCGTCATATGCTGCTGTCAGGAAACACGAATGCTCAAGACCGGATGCTGCCTGTTTTTCATCAAGCACTTTCCAGCCTACAGAAGCACGCAGTCCATTGTAATCCTTTAATGAAATATTTTTTTTATAACTTATCAAATAATCATCCCTTTCTTTTTTATGTAAACCACTTTTTCAATATTGCCAGGATTTTCTCAACAACCGTCAAAGCATTAAAAACAGTGGCATTTCGAAGTTTTCCACACGGATTTCAGTATTGTATACAATTTTATCCAAATTATACTGTGTATAACTATTTTTTTACAATCGGCTGTTTTTCAACGTTTACTCATGTCAAGTGCAAATTTCGGCACAAAGTTATCCACAGTTTTTTAATCCTCATCTGAAAATTTGTACAAACCTCCGGATCCTTTGCATTATGTTCATGATAACTGCTGAAATGCCATGCAGAACTGCAGTAACAGAATTCTTTCTTCTGGTCTGTAAGTTCAGGAGTCCTCAGCTGCAGACTGTCGCCCAGGAAAAAGCAACCGTCGTTATCTTTTTCTGCCAGGCATCCACCTTCATAGTTGATCTCTGTGAAAGATGATCTTATGCTTACAGCTTTCCCTTTCCTTTTAAATTTTATATCTGTTCATCCTCGATCGCAAAAAGCCTGTTACAGTATCTGATCCTGATCTGTGCCTGTGAGCCATTTACTCCCGGGACTTTTCCCTTCGGGACAGCCTCGGCAAATTTTCTCCTGAGGTGTGCCCAGCATCCGCACCTTGTGACTTCAGTCAGTTTGTTGTATCCCGAATAGCCATCGGATAAGCTCGTTTATTGATTTCTGAAGAGCGAGGATCGTGCTTTCTTTTTCAGCAAGCTGCTTCTCAAGCTCTCTGATGCGTATTTTATCTGCGTCCATTTTGCTGCCTTTTCCTGTGTTTTCTGTTAAGGATATTATACCACAAAACCCAACAAGAATCCAGTGATATCAACGCTTCGGGCTATTTTTCCGCTAATATATGCTGCCGGTCTTTGCCGGTCTTTGCCGGTCTTATGACTCTTTTCTACTCGATCTGAAGCCCCTCCATCAGCCACCTGAACTGCTGCCATGTTATCGGCGTCAGCTCCTCTTCATTGCGTGGCCACTGGAATTTTCCGTTTTCCAGTCTTTTGTACAGCAGCAGGAAACCATCACCTTCCCAAAGCAGGGCTTTGATGCGATCACACCTTTTTCCACAAAAGAGGAACAGTACCGGTATCTCAGAGACCGTCATTTCACGGATCTTGCGGAGCCAGTAGTAGTACTGGTCTTTACTTACATAATTGTTACTGCACCATTGCTTTACTGGAAGGTTGCTGTTCTGACATTCGGCAATCAGACGTTTCCAGTGTTCGAGCTTGAG
>CAKQNZ010000173.1 GCA_934255435.1 uncultured Clostridia bacterium
CATGAAATGAATAATTTGTTAAGATTAGGTGAAAGTTCTTAATATATGAAGGAGAAAAAAATGGAAACTAAAAATTTTGTAATCAGAGATACTGAGTTCGGCGATTACGAATATTTTTCCAGATGGGAAACCGACCCTGACGTTGTCAGATATCTGAGTTTCGACGAGGACAGGACATATGAAGATGTTGTCAGGGAAGGTCTGAAGAATCTCCAGGACCCGGACAAGCTTGATTTCACTATAGTCTCACGGGCAGCGGAGGAACCTATCGGAAGGATATGCATATCACGTATAGACAGACATTCGGATTCGCTGGACATAACAAAGATGTATATAGGTGAGAAGAAGCTCTGGGGCAACGGTATAGCGAGGGAGATAATGATCGAACTTCTGGAATACTGTTTCACTTTTCTTCATATGGAGCGTGTCACTATCGACTTCTATACAGGAAACAAAAGGGCGTCTTCACTGTACGAAAGCCTTGGATTCAGATCAGAAGGTACTGCAAGACATGCTGCAAGGAAAGACGGGAAATATTACGATCTTAATATAATGTCTATGCTCAGATCAGAGTTTTTCGGTGAGAACAAATAACACCGCAGAGCAAACGGCTACCATAAACAGGCAGACAGAATGCATACATACATGTGTGCATTTTTTGTGTGCATGACGCTTTGCTTAAAGCTGCAGGAAATGATGCAGAAAAAGCAAGAAAAAAAGTATCGCAAAATAGTATTTTGCATATTGACGACACCATTATTTGGTGTATAATTTTCAATGGAACGAAAAAACAACAAGATATAGTGGTATAAAAAGGAGATATAAATGGATCAGATAAAACAAATCATAAAGCGTGACGGCAGGACTGTGGACTTCAATATCGACAAGATAACAGAGGCTATATACAGAGCAGCTAAAGTCCTTGGGGGAAAGGACCATGACATGGCACAGTATCTTGCAAAGCAGGTAGAGCTGTATCTGCTGGAAGTATGTCACAACGATATACCGACTGTCGAACAGATACAGGATGCTGTGGAGAAGGTGCTTATCGAAAACGGACATGCCAGGACAGCCAAGGAGTATATCCTTTACAGAGCTGAGCGTACCCGTGTCAGGGATATGAATACAAGGCTCATGAAGATCTATGAGGATCTGACTTTCAAAGAAGCCAAAGATAACGATACGAAGAGAGAAAACGCCAATATAGACGGTGATACGGCTATGGGTACGATGCTTAAATACGGATCCGAGGGTGCCAAGCAGTTTTATGAAATGTTTGTTCTCAAGCCTGAACATGCAAAAGCTCACAGAGAAGGCGATATACATATCCATGACATGGACTTCCTTACGCTTACCACTACATGCTGTCAGATAGATATCGAAAAGCTTTTCAAAGGCGGTTTCTCCACAGGACACGGATTCCTGAGAGAACCTAACGACATACAGAGCTACAGCGCTCTGGCATGTATAGCGATACAGTCAAATCAGAACGACCAGCACGGCGGTCAGAGTATACCTGACTTCGACTACGGCATGGCCAACGGCGTCAAGAAGACATACAGGAAACTGTACTGGATGAACCTGGGTAAGATGCTGAACCTGCTGTACGATATAGATGACGGCGTTGAAAAGATAAAAGAGATCGGCGCTCATATAATGGATGAGTACGACATATATCCGATACTTGCTGACGATAACGGTTACAAAGAAAAAGAAAAAGAACATCTCCAGGCTATAATAGAAGAAGCCGATATAGAAAAACTCCAGCAGAAGGCCACGAAGTACGCTAACCAGGAAGTGAGGAGGGCTACATACCAGGCTATGGAAGCTTTCGTACACAACCTCAACACCATGCATTCAAGAGCAGGAGCACAGATACCGTTTTCATCCATAAACTACGGTACCGATACATCTCCTGAAGGCAGGATGATAATCGAGAACATACTGCTGGCTACAGAAGCAGGACTGGGCAACGGCGAGACTGCAATATTCCCGATACATATATTCAAGATAAAGGAAGGAATCAACTATAATCCGGGCGAGCCGAACTACGATATGTTCAAGCTTGCATGCAGAGTTTCAGCCAAGAGACTGTTCCCGAACTTCTCATTCATAGATGCACCGTACAATCTCCAGTACTATCACGAAGGAGATCCGAACACGGAGGTTGCCTACATGGGCTGCCGTACCAGAGTGATCGGCAATCACTATGATCCTTCAAGACAGGTGGTAGGCGGCAGAGGAAACCTCAGCTTCACATCTGTGAACTTGCCGAGGATAGCTATCAAATCCCACGGCGACATCGAATGGTTCTTTGAAGAACTGGAGAGGAAAGTGGAGCTTTGTATCGACCAGCTCATGGAAAGATACAAGATACAGGCTTCGAAGAAAGTCAAGAACTATCCGTTCCTCATGGGTCAGGGCATATGGCTGGATTCAGACAAGCTCAAGCCTGAGGATTCAGTTGCCGAAGTGCTGAAACACGGCACACTGACAGTAGGATTCATCGGTCTTGCAGAGTGTCTGAAAGCACTGATGGGCGTACATCACGGAGAAAGCAAGGAAGCGCAGGCTATGGGTCTTGAGATCGTAGGATTCATGCGCAAGAAAATGGACGAGGCTACAGAGAGAACAGGATTCAACTACACACTGATGGCAACACCGGCAGAGGGACTTTCCGGCAGATTCGTCAGGATGGATAAAGTGAAATACGGCATCATAGAGGGCGTTACAGACAGAGAATACTATACGAACTCTTTCCATGTACCTGTATATTATAATATAAGTGCATTCGACAAGATAAAGACAGAAGCACCGTACCATGCGCTCACAAATGCAGGCCACATAACATATGTGGAGCTTGACGGAGATCCATGCAAGAACCTCGATGCCTTCGAACAGGTAGTAAGGTGCATGAAGGAAAGCGGCGTAGGATACGGCTCCATAAACCACCCGGTTGACAGAGACCCTGTATGCGGATATACAGGCATCATAGATAATGAATGTCCGTGCTGCCACAGGACAGAGGAAGACGGCGACCATGGATTCGAGAGGATACGCAGGATAACCGGATATCTCGTAGGGACTATGGACAACTGGAATGACGCTAAGTCAGCCGAAGAAAGAGATCGTGTGAAACACAGCATCGACACAGGAATGGAGAGTATCTGATCATGTCAGGCACTATAAGGCTTGCAGGCATAGTGAGAGAATCCATCGTCGATGGTCCTGGTATAAGGTTCACGGTATTCTGCCAGGGATGCCCCCACGGATGTCCCGGTTGCCACAACCCTGAAAGCCATGATTTCAGCGGAGGACAGGACTGCAGCACGGACAGGCTCCTTGAGGAGATAGATAAAGATCCGCTGCTGGCGGGGGTCACTTTTTCGGGAGGCGAACCTTTCTGTCAGCCTGAGGGATTTCTGGAGCTGGCAGAAGGCGTGAAGAAAAGAGGTCTGAATATAACTTCTTTCAGTGGATATACCTATGAACAGCTGAAAGATATGGCTTCAGAAAACGATGCAGTGAAAAAGCTTCTGGATATTACAGATATCCTGGTGGACGGTCCGTTCATAAAGGCACAGCGTGACCTGACGCTGCAGTTCAGAGGCAGCAGC
>CAKQNZ010000174.1 GCA_934255435.1 uncultured Clostridia bacterium
GTCAAATGCGGCGACCGGAAAATAGTAAGTCAGGATGAAGCCAACAGAAAGCTGCCGGGTGATGAGAGGCGCAGGAAGTAATCTGGCTGAATACATTCCGAGAGCAGTCCACCGAATGGAGATTTTTATCAGTATCTCCCAGTAGGCTGGAACGGGTTCACCCGTCACAGTGAGCGAGTTTACAGGAACTCAGTGAGGCTGTTTCCGTGAGGGAGCAGTGAACAGAGGTGGTAACGCGGTAACAACTGCCCTCTGAACATAGTTCGGAGGGCGTTTTTTTATGCATAAAACCGAAAGAATCGATTCCGCCCTTCAATATTACAAATACCACAGAAAGGAATCAATCAAACTATGTTTATCAAACTCTTACTATTATGTGTATTCTTTGCAATAATGATCGGCATCGGCCTGTACTGCAGAAGGCATGCTACTGATGTCAACGGATTCGTTCTTGGCGGACGTTCTGTCGGTCCGTGGCTTACAGCTTTTGCATACGGCACTTCATACTTTTCTGCAGTTATCTTCATCGGATATGCAGGACAGTTCGGATGGAAATTCGGTATAGCCTCAACATGGATAGGTATAGGAAACGCTATCATCGGCTCCATGCTGGCATGGGTGATACTGGGACGCCGTACAAGGATCATGACACAGCATCTTGATTCAGCTACGATGCCTGAATTCTTCGGAGCAAGATTCGGCAGCCGTGCCCTGAAGATCGGGGCATCAGTGATCATATTCATCTTCCTGATACCGTACACTGCTTCACTTTACAACGGTCTTTCAAGACTCTTCGGTATGGCCTTCAACATCGACTACACAGTATGTATCATAATAATGGCAGTACTGACAGGCATATATGTAATCGCCGGCGGATACATGGCTACAGCTATAAATGACTTCATACAGGGCATCGTGATGCTCTTTGGTATAGTTGCTGTCATTGCAGCCGTACTTGCCAGCAAAGGAGGGTTCCTGGCTGCTATCGACGGTCTTGCCAGGATAGAAGATCCTGCAGCATCGACGACTCCGGGAGTATTCGCTTCTTTCTTCGGACCTGATCCGCTGGGGCTTCTGGGCGTAGTCATCCTGACATCCCTTGGTACATGGGGACTTCCTCAGATGGTGCAGAAATTCTATGCTATCGAAAGTGAAAAATCAATACATAAAGGTACTATCATATCAACGCTGTTTGCACTGATAATCTCAGGAGGCTGCTACTTCCTCGGCGGTTTCGGAAGACTTTTCTCGGATTCAGTGAACATCGAAGCTGACGGTTTCGACGCTATAATCCCTACTATGATGTCGTACCTTCCGGATGCTCTTATCGGCCTTGTGGTGCTGCTGGTGCTTTCTGCATCCATGTCCACACTTTCATCGCTGGTAATAGCATCGAGTTCCACACTCACCATCGACTTCCTGAAGGACAACTTCATCAAGAATATGTCCGAAAAGTCTCAGGTGTTTATCATGCGTCTGCTGATCGTGCTGTTCATAATGATATCAGTTATAATCGCTATCGTGCAGTACAAAAGCAACATCACATTCATCGCACAGCTCATGGGTGTGTCATGGGGTGCTCTGGCAGGTGCTTTCCTGGCTCCGCTCCTCTACGGTCTGTACTGGAAAAGGACTACCAAGGCAGCATGCTGGTGCAGCTATATATGGGGCGCAGGACTTATGGTCCTCAATCTCCTCTTCAGAGATGCATTCCCTGCCGTGCTCCAGTCGCCGATCAACGCCGGCGCCCTGGCAATGCTTGCAGGACTCATCATCGTGCCTGTAGTCAGCCTGCTGACACCTAAGCCCGAGAACGAACTCATTGAGCATCATTTCTCATGCTTCGAGAAAGAAGTCACTGTTCCGGCTAAATACGCACTGGATGATAATGAATAAAACTCATATACAGACGACCTTACCGGTCACTTGATGTGCAGATACCCTAAAATATATACAATACAAAAAGAAACGGCTGTATCATGTGTCTATGATCATGATGCAGCCGTTTCTTTTGTGTCGTCCAGAAGAGATACCAATACCCGATGCTGCATATATATGTCTTTATTGATGATATGATGCCTTCAGCCAGTATCACTTTTGCATGGATCCGAACCGATAACGGCAGCTGGCCTTATACTCATGAACTACGTCTGCGATACCGCCTGTATCCCTTTATTCTTCCTGTGCTTCTGTATTCTTTTCACTGTAGTAGGCGGCTATCTCTTTCAGGAATTTATCACCATATTTGTCGGCTTTCTTCTCACCCACGCCTGAAACCATCAGAAGTTCGTTCCTGTCAGCAGGCACAATCTCGCACATGTTCCTGAGTGTGGCATCTGTAAAGATGACAAATGCAGGCACGCTTTCCGTCCTGGCTATCTTCATCCTCAGAGCTTTCAGGCGATCATAAAGTCCCTCATCAGCCCGGCTTTCTGTTTTCCTGCCTCCAGTGATGACGATATGGTCTTTCGCTATGACAGTTTTTACTTCTACCCTGCCCTTCAGCACATCGATGGAAGTATTCGTCAGTTTCAGCACCGGATATTCGTCCTCAGAGCTTCTGAGATACCCTGTTTCTATCAGGTGTGCCATCATCTGGCGTATGGACCTCTCAGTATAGTCCTCCATTATGCCGTAGGTGGACAGTTTATCAAGATTTCTGTCAAATACACGTTTATCCTTGCTGCCCCGCAGCACATCGCTTATCATTTTCTGTCCGAAACCTTCCCTGCAGCGTGCCACACAGGAAAGTATCTTCTGGGATTCTATCGTGATGTCCTTTTCCTCGAACTCCGTCAGACAGTTGGAGCAGTTGCCGCAGTAATAACCTGTTTTTTCTCCGAAGTAGTTCAGGATGAACGCTCTGAGGCAGTCGTTGGTAGTGGCGTAAAACACCATCTGTTTCAGTCGCTCACTGTCTTTTTGTTTTATCTTTTCACGGGTCTCTTCATCCAGCTCCTCATTGTCACTGCTATGCTCGATGAAATACTGTATCGTCCTGACGTCTCCCGGAGAATAGAGAAGTATGCAGTCGGCCTCGGTGCCGTCTCTGCCTGCCCTGCCTGCTTCCTGATAGTAGCTCTCGATGTTCTTGGGTATATTGTAATGTATAACGTATGAGACATTCGACTTGTCGATGCCCATGCCGAAAGCATTGGTGGCCACCATTATGCTCTTCCTGTCGAAAATGAAATCATCCTGATTGCTGCGTCGCTCACTTTCATCAAGACCGGCATGATAACGAGTGGCTTCATACCCTTTGCTACAGAGCAGCGCACATATATCTTCCACCGTGCTCCGTTTGCTGCAGTAGATTATACCCGATGAGTCTTTTCTGGCTGATACAAGATCCAGAAGCTGTCTTTCCTTTCGCTGCGGTCTTATCACAGTGAACGAAAGATTTGGACGATCGAATCCTGTAGTTAAGGTGAACGGATCCTGAAGCCCCAGCAGCCTTAGTATGTCACGCTTTACATCATCTGTAGCAGTAGCAGTGAATGCACTTACCACCGGACGCTTTTCGAATGAATCTATGAATTCTCTTATCCTGAGGTAGCTTGGCCTGAAATCATGTCCCCACTGAGACACGCAGTGAGCTTCATCCACAGC
>CAKQNZ010000175.1 GCA_934255435.1 uncultured Clostridia bacterium
CATATGGGACATGTGAGGAACTATTCCATCGGCGATGTCATCGCAAGATTCAAGAAAATGAAAGGCTACAATGTACTTCATCCTATGGGATATGACGCCTTCGGTCTTCCGGCTGAAAATGCAGCTATAAAGCATAATGCAGAGCCTGCAAAATGGACATGGGACAATATTGCAGAGATGAACAGACAGCTCAGAGAACTGGGGCTGGGCTATGACTGGGACAGAGGAGTAGCTACTGCACATCCTGAATATTACAGATGGATGCAGTGGATATTCATACAGTTCTACAAGAAAGGACTGGCATACAAAAAAGAAAATCCTGTGAACTGGTGTCCGAGCTGCCAGACTGTACTGGCAAACGAACAGGTAGTCGATGGATGCTGTGAACGCTGCGGAGCCCATGTAGGCAAGAAAAACCTGTCACAGTGGTATTTCAAGATAACAGATTATGCAGACAGACTTCTCGGCAACCTCGACAAGCTGGACGGTTGGCCTGAAAAAGTAAAGACAATGCAGAGAAACTGGATAGGCAAATCCCACGGAACAGAAGTGGAATTCAAAGTACAGGATCGTGACGAGACGCTGACAGTATATACTACACGTGTGGACACGATATTCGGGACTACGTTCATGGTACTGGCGCCGGAATATCCGACTGTACTTGAAATGGTAGAAGGCACAGAATATGAGGCAGACGTCAGAGCATACATCGACAGATGTGCACATATGAACGAAATCGAAAGGACATCGACTACAAACGAGAAGACAGGCGTATTCATCGGTCAGTATGCTGTGAACCCGTTCACAGGAAAGACAATGCCTATATATATCTCTGACTATGTCCTGATGGGATATGGCACAGGCGCAGTAATGGGCGTACCGGCACATGACCAGAGAGATTTCGACTTTGCAACAAAATTCGGTCTTGAGATAATACCTGTCATCGATCCGCAGGATCCTGAGGTGGATGTCAATGACCTGAAGGAAGCATGTGCTGCTGAAGGCATCATGATAAATTCAGGCGAATTCACAGGCATGAAAAACAAAGATGCCATCGAAAAGATCGCCCAGATCGCAGCAGAAAGAGGTATCGGAAGAAAAACTGTGAACTACAAGCTTCGTGACTGGCTCATTTCAAGACAGAGATACTGGGGTACACCGATACCTATGATACACTGCGACTGCTGTGGATGGGTCCCTGAAAAGGAAGAAAACCTGCCTGTAATGTTGCCGACAGATGTGGAATTCACAGGAAAAGGTGAATCACCGCTGACGACAAGCAAGACATTCGTGGACACTGTATGCCCTGTATGCGGAAAGCCTGCAAAGAGAGAAATAGACACTATGGATACTTTCCTTGATTCGTCATGGTACTTCCTCAGATACTGCGATGCAAGGAACAAGGAAGAAGCATTCAGTAAGGAGAAGACAGATTACTGGATGAATGTAGACCAGTACATTGGAGGCGTGGAACATGCTATACTGCATCTTATGTATGCGAGATTTTTCCAGATGGCACTCTATGACATGGGTTATGTAAGCCAGGAAGAACCGTTCAAAAACCTTCTGACTCAGGGCATGGTCATAAAAGACGGAGCAAAGATGAGCAAATCCCTGGGCAACGTGGTAAGTCCTGCCGAGATAATCGAGAAGTACGGCGCAGATACAGCGAGACTTTTCATACTCTTTGCGGCACCTCCTGAAAGGGAGCTGGACTGGTCGGACAAAGGCGTTGAAGGAAGCTACAGGTTCATCAACCGTGTGTACAGGATGGTATACGATTATTCACAGAAATATACAGATGTCCCTGACACATATGAAGTGAAGACAGAAGCTGACAAGAGCATGGCTTACTGGCTGAACTATGCGATCAAGAAAGTGTCGGATGACATAGGTAAGAGATTCAACTTCAATACGGCTATAAGTACCATCATGGAGCTGGTGAACGAAATGTACAGATACAAGGATGGCGAAGTGCAGCCTGGACTTTTCGGTGCTTCTGTGAAGACACTGGTACTGCTGCTGTCTCCATTCGTTCCTCATGTGGCTTCAGAAATGTGGGAGCACCTGGGATATGAAGGAGCCCTCCATGAACAGCCATGGCCTGAATACGATGAAAAAGCGCTGGTCAAGGATACTGTCGAAATAGTAGTCCAGCTCAACGGTAAAATAAAAGACAAAATAAATATTCCGGGAGATATGTCAAGAGACGATATGATCAAGCTTGCCAATGAGAATGACAAGATCAAAACATTGACAAAAGGGAAAAATGTTGTGAAAGTGATAGCAGTGCCCGGCAAGCTCATCAACCTTGTGGTAAAAGGCTGATACTTCACGGCACTTATTCCTTACAGAAAGGATTTTTATGTACGAAAAAAAGAAAGATGCACCTGTCAAAGCATCTGCTGCAAAGAGAAAGCCGAAGCAGAAAAAGTCTCTGGCTTCTCAGCAGAATGCTGACCGCAGCAGGGGAACGAAAAAAAATGGAACTGCTGTGAGAAAGAAAACAGGTATGGCTGCCGGATCTGCAGGCAAACAAAATAACAGCAGAAAACGAAAACAGAACCAGGCGGAGAAAGTAAGGATAATACCACTTGGCGGACTTGGCGAAATAGGAAAGAACATGACCGTGATCGAATATGGGGACGAAATCATAATAGTCGACTGCGGACTGTCTTTCCCTGATGATGATATGTTCGGAATAGACAAGGTCATACCTGATTTCACATATCTCAAAGAAACGAAGAAAAAAATAAGAGGACTTGTGATAACCCACGGACACGAAGACCATATAGGTGCGGTACCGTATCTGCTCAGGGAACTCAGGATGCCTGTGTACGGCATGGCGTTCCCGCTGGGGCTGATCGAAAACAAGCTCAAGGAGTATGGCCTGAAAGCGGATCTTCGCAAAGTATCTGCAGGACAGACATTCAGGCTCGGAAAGCACTTTTCCATAGAAGCGCTGAGGATAACACATTCAATAGCTGATTCCATGTGCCTTTCCATAAAGACGCCTGCAGGACGCATATTCCATACAGGCGACTTCAAGATAGACTATACTCCGGTGGACGGAGATCCTATAGACTTTGCCAGATTCGCACAGATAGGAGCAGAAGGCGTACTGCTTATGATGGCAGACAGTACAAATGTCCTCAGACCTGGTTTCACACAGTCCGAAAGGGTCGTAGGACATACCCTCGAAGGTATATTCAGGGATTCAAAGAACCGTATAATCATAGCCACATTCTCTTCAAATGTGCACAGAATACAGAAGATCATAGATCTTGCGCTCCAGTGCAATAGAAAAGTCGCCGTATCCGGCAGGAGTATGGTGAATGTGGTGGAGCTTGCCAAGGAGCTTGGATATATCAAGATACCGCAGCATATGATGGTGGATCTCAACAAGGCAAAGAACATACCGGACAGAGAACTGGTAGTCATAACTACAGTAAGCCAGGGAGAGCCTAT
>CAKQNZ010000176.1 GCA_934255435.1 uncultured Clostridia bacterium
GTCCAGGCCTGTGTCTATGACAGCCACCTTGCTGCCTTTGCCTGTGTATCCTGTGTTTTCCCATGCTGACGCTGCACCATTTATCTTGTTGGTGTCGTCAGCGTCCGGCGTATCGTAGAGCGGGGAAAGGATAACGTCTTTGACGCCGTCCAGCTCCTTCAGCTCGTCCAGATTGCCGTATGTCGTAGTTATGCCGATGCCGCAAAGACCGATGGTGTAGTAGTACTTGACTTTGACATCGTCGTATTCATCTGTCGCATCCTCGGCTATGTTCTCCTGCTTTTTCAGAAGACGCTTCTGTGTGAATTTCGCCCAGAAGCTTTCCGGTATCTCTGAAGCTTCGTAGCCTCTCTCCAGCAGGGACTTTTCATCCAGCACCAGGATGGCGTCCACCTTCTGGCTGGCCTTGATGTTTTCTTCAGGTTTCAGCTCCTCTTTGTCTTCACGGATGCCCTTCACCCTGGTCTTGTCTGTGGTTTTCTTTTCAGTGACAGTGACGCCGCTGTTTTCGCTGTCGCTGTCCTTGCTGCTGTCTGCAGCGTCCTGGTCGTAGTATGTATCCAGCGACTTGTCTTCTGCTACGAAGTTCTTCGTGGTGCTTTTGGCTGATGCCGACGCACCTGTCTGCTCTCCTGCAAATGATGTCACAGCCTGATTTCCTGCCAGCAGCATCATCACCATGAAAAATACCAGCACTTTGCTGAGGGTCCTGCGCGTCTTTCCTGCAGAACGTGCTGCCGATATTTCCCGGGAGCCGGCTGCGCTGCGGATACCGGATGATCTGCGGTTCCTGTTATCTGCTGTCATTATTCCCGGCCCTCCTTCTCAGTAAAACTGCTGCCACTGCCAGCGCCGCCAGTGCGATGGCGCCTGCAGTCATATATACCGCCATGTTGTGGCTGTCGCCTGTTTCGGAAGACGACCCGTTTTTGTCGCCTTTTGTCGGGTCTGATTGCCCGCCATTGTCAGACGGATCTTTCTTTCCGTTGTCTGTCGGCTTTGTGGGATCCTTGTCGCCATCATTCGTCGGGTCCGACGGATCTGTAGGATCGGTCTTGCCGTCGTCGCTGCCCCTGACTGTGAAAGTCTTTGTCAGCTCCAGGCTCTTCACCGGCTCGTTCATGGAATCATAAACTTCCGGTTCTCCGCCGTCCAGCCTGATCTTGTCTCCTGATTTCAGATCTTTGGCCGCCTTGAATTCCAGGTCCACCAGGGCACCTGTCTTCACCGGCTCCATCGCAGCGAATGCGATGATCACCTTTCCGGCGGTCCGGGAGTTGATGGACACATATGTGTCATCGGCCTGTCCCGGAGATTTCTCTGCTTTCAGTAGTTCAAGCTTGTCTTTGTCGTAAGTGATGGTGATCTGTCCGTTGGTCACATCACCGCTGTTCACCATCAGATAGCCCGTTATGGTCTCCGATGGTGCGGCCTGCTCCTTGTCGAAAGAAAAGCTCAGCGCCTCCTTCGTGTCAGCAAATGAATAAACGCTTGTCGTAAAAATGCATGACAGCACAAAAACGGCAAGTGTTATCCACACTGCCGGAGCTTGAGGTTTAAACATTCTGCTCATAAACTGCTCCTTCTCATCCTTGCTTCTGACTCTTCCCCTGCTGCAAAATCCCTCCTGTCCAATACCACCCTGAAACAAAGCCGGCACAGATGACGATCATTATGCTTGCGGCTCTGATCAATGTCCTGAAAACAGCCCTGTTAAAATCCCTGCGGGATGCAGTGTCGCTGCATCTGCGCTTGCACTGCCCATCGTAAGTGCGACGGGCTCAATGAAAATGAATTGCTGTTTTGCTGCGGGCGTTGGTTAGTTGCAGTAAACTAACTTAGTGACATTTTACACTGATGTGAAATTTGTGTCAACCAGAAACGCAATAAATTCCTATCGTTCTGGTATAGATTTGCTGACGACAGAAAAATGTGGTGGATACTGTGAGTTTCTTTCCGGCTTAAACTGGGTAAACGCCCTGAATCGAGACAACAGCATACGGTGCGCCGCCCTGACTTTGCATTACCTGCCGCAAATGTCACAAGTAAGCCGTGTTCATGTGGACTGTGACAGCTGCACCGAACCTTGTGATCGATTCCAGCTATGTTATCAAAAAGTATCGAAATCCGCCCCCGATCGTGCAGTTTCGATACTTTGCGGGTGTCATCACCCTCCAAATCATTCTGCATCCATGCTGCAGAGCACAGAAAGTATCGAGATCCGCTGCAAAACACGTTTTTTCGATACTTTTTCATCACCGGACCGCATCATAGCCACATATCATCATCCGCACAGAACCAGAATGTATCGAAAATCACATCTCGCAGCTCATTTTCGATACTTTCTCACGTTTGGACCGCCTTTCTTCGATGCACTGTCCGCTGCAAAGATCCGAAAAGTATCGAAGAACACCCTGAAATCATCATTTTCGATACATTTCACCTTCGAGCCGCAGGCGCAGAAGTGAGCGCAGCGAACATTGCCATCCTGCCCAAAAGCACAAAGCGGACTTGGCCTTCGGTATCCACCAAAATAAAAACTGCAGCGACCTGCATTATCGCAGCCGCCGCAGCTTATTACCGTCTGTAGATTTTCATCAGTCATCGTCCCTCTCTACATCCTTGCTGATGATCCTGCCGGTAGACCCATCGATCTCGAATTCGTACTCATAGCCCCTGTATTCTATCTCTATCTCATACTCAACTCTGCCGTCATCATGGTCCTTTTCAGACTTCGTGATATTTTTATGCCCTGCGCCCTTTACCTGCGCAAGAGCGATGGACTCAGCGTCGCTTTTGCTTATGGTACGGCTGCTGCTTTGTGACACTGCCTTATCTTCGTTGTATTCTCCGTTTATGACCACATTCTTTGAAGCTGCACTATCTGTCTTCTGCGAGGTGTGCTTCACCGGTTCGCAGCTCTGACCCAGGATACTGCCGTCTGATGCTATATCGAAATCATATTCACAGCCGTCATACAGTATCTCGATATCGTACTCCGTTCCTTTTTCATCTCTGTCTATGACGCTGTCTGTTATATCCTTCTCCGTGGCACCCTTTACATTTTCCAGGGCGATCTTCTCTGCATCAGCCTTTGTTATACTCACCGGCGTCTCGTCCACCGCTGTCCTGAAACCACCGCCGGATATAGCATAGACCGAAACTCCTGCAAGTACCAGTGCGATCACCGCCGACATCCCTATTATCGCTGTCTTTCTCTTTATCTTTTTCATATCTTTATACCTCCTGATCGTATGCGTTTACGTCTGCTTCCCAGCCTCTGCCGGTGTTTTATCCTGATACTATGATAAACGCTGCGGATTAATATAAGATTACTGCAAAATTAAAAATGGATTAAAATCGTGGTCTGGACCGCCAGGGGCGTTGCGACTTCCAGCAAAACCGGTTCTATCGATCTGCTGTGCTTTACCTGTCGTACAAAAAATCACAGACCAGCCATCAGC
>CAKQNZ010000177.1 GCA_934255435.1 uncultured Clostridia bacterium
GGAAACAGGTATAAGAGCAGCTAAGGCGTTGAACAAGGTGTTGAAAAAATGAGATACAGGATAAACCAGCTTAAACTCAGACTTGAAGAAATCAGGGATCCGGCAGATGTTTCTGAAAAACTAAGTCTTCTTACAGAAGCAGTACGGGCCAAAGCGAAAAAAAAGGATCTTGATATACATGGACTGACAATAGTAAAAGAGTCTGTGGACGCCAGGCACAAACCAGACATCAGGCTCGTGTACACGGTGGATATCATATGTGATGAAAAACTGACTTTTGATGTGGCACCGGACAGGAAGTATGAATTTCCATCAAGTGCTGCAATGCCGGAACACCGCCCTGTTGTAGCCGGATTCGGACCCTGCGGCATGTTTGCAGCTTTGACGCTGGCATATGCAGGCCTGAGACCTGTCGTGATTGAGCGTGGAGCACCGGTGGATGAGCGTGTGCGTGATGTGGAACGGTTCTGGAATGAAGGCATACTGGATACAGAGTCAAACGTACAGTTCGGCGAAGGAGGAGCAGGGACTTTTTCAGATGGCAAACTTACAACAGGAACAAAGGATATAAGGATAAAGAAAGTACTTGAGGAATTTGTCGAGGCAGGCGCAGACGAGAGCATACTCTACCGTAGCAAACCGCATATAGGTACTGACCGGCTGAGAGATATAGTAAAAAACATAAGAAAAAAAATAGAATCCCTTGGCGGCGAGGTAAGGTTTCACACAAAACTTTCTGGCATAGATACTGGATATGACAGGGATACCGGCAGGAAAAAACTATGCGGACTTTATACAGAAAGCAGATGTGTGGATAAAGAAGGCTGTGAAAAGGGATATATCCCGGCGGGTCAGCTTGTCCTCGCAGTGGGTCACAGTGCCAGAGACACTTTTGAAATGCTCTACAGAGAAAATATGGATTTCGTACAGAAGCCTTTTTCCATAGGCGTGCGGATAGAACATCCGCAGCGTATCATAGACTGTTCACAGTATGGTGATGAATGTATTGCAGATATTCTGGGAGCAGCAGACTACAAACTCAACCATAAATGTGAGAACGGCAGAGGCGTATACACTTTCTGTATGTGTCCCGGCGGCATGGTGATAGACTCCTCTTCGGAGGCAGAAACAGCAGTCACCAACGGCATGAGCTGTAGCGGCAGGGACAGTGGTGTTGCAAACAGCGGTCTTCTGGTAGATGTCAGGACTTCAGATTTCGATTCAGATCATCCGCTGGCTGGCATAGAGTTCCAGCGCAGATACGAACATCTGGCATATCTCAACGGACAGGGAAAGCTTCCTGTCACTTCACTGGGCGAGTTCAGGACAGATCAGCAAAATATCGTGCGAAAGAGCCTGCCCGGATTTGCAGCAGATGCCATAATAGAGGCGATGCCTCATCTTGGCAGGAAGCTCAGAGGTTTCGACGACGACGGAGCGGTGATGACTGCAGTAGAGACAAGGAGCTCGTCACCGGTGAGGATACCGAGAGATGAATATAACTGCAGCAATATCGCAGGTATATGTCCTGCAGGAGAAGGTCCGGGGTATGCAGGCGGCATAATGTCAGCTGCTGTTGACGGTATAAAAACTGCTGAAAAAATCGTAATGAACCTTGAATGATATGAATATACTTTGTAGTATCGCAGGAAGGCTGCATATGACAGCGGCGAGCGGAGCGCTGCATCAGCCGGGGAGGTGACATACCGGAGTATGGATATCAGAGAGGAACTGCTTTTCGACTTTGCAGTAAATATGCCAAGGATACTTGTGGCAGGCAGGACTGTGGTGATAGACAATATCAAAAAAATAATACTGTTCAACGATACGCAGATCGTCGTATCGAATGGACGGAAATTCACAGCTGTAACAGGGCGTCACTTCGTAATAACCATGCTCAGGGAAGAAAGGATGCTGGTATCAGGTGAAGTGGAAGAGATTCGTTTTTTTAAGACATACGAAGAAGATGAGACTGGAGGGGAGCAGTAATACTGATTTTCTGAACAAATGTATGAAAAACAAAGTTCCTTTGAAGAACATCAGGTGGCACAGCGTCCTCGAGTCATCTTTTGAATCTGAGGGTGGAGATGAAAAAAAGCTCGTAAAGCTTGCAGGCAACTCATACAGACTCACTGTTACCGGAGAAAAAGGAGCGGTGCCACTGTTTCATACCATTAGGAAAAATATCATAACAGTTGCAGGCGCCTTTTTACTGGGTGCCTTGATTTTTTATCAGAGTCTGTTTCTGGCAGAGATAAGAGTCAGCGGATACAGGAGCATAACTGAAAGTCAGATACGCAGTGTGCTTGATGAGGCAGGCGTCGGCGAAGGTATGATCAAACCGGAGGACTATACAGAAGCAAGAGATCTTCTTTTCAACAGGTTCGACAGGATATCCAGAGTTACTTTCCATGAAAAAGGCAGGCTGCTGGAAGTTGGCATATCTGAAACAGGTGCGGTATCTTCCGGAAAACCTGACAGCAGTAAAGGCGCAGTGGACATTATTGCCGGAAGATCCGGCATTATAGAGAAAATATCTCCTCTGGAGGGCAGCGCCAAAGTGAAAAAGGGCGACTATGTCAATGAAGGCGATGTGGTGATAAGTGGGAAATACAGGTATCAGAGTTCGGACTACAGTAAAGGAGACAGGATATTCACCATGTACAGCCATGCCAGAGGCAGCGTGCTGGCCAAAGTACCTGAACGGCAGACTTTTTACTATGAGAAGTATGACAGAAGAAAAAAGCTGACAGGCAGGAAGACGCCGGGAATGTATATCAGAGCAGGTTCCTTTTCTGCAGATACATCATCTCTTTATGACGGCAGATATAAAGCGTCAGTCAGGGAACAGAAGAAACTTCTGGATATAAAGTACCCGCTGCCGGTATCCGTATGCGTATATATCATCCGTGAGGCAGAGCTGACGGATCAGGATGCGGATATGAACAGGATAAAGCGTCTGACAGAAGCCCGCACCAGGCAGCATTTCCGGACGAAGCTCGGCAGAGACGAACATGTGGACAGCATATCTCTTGAATATACCGAGACACAGGGACTGATAAAAGCTGATGTTTTTGCAGAAGTGACAGCGGACATAGGCGTAGAAAAGAAAATAAAAAACAGCAGAAGAAAAACCGGACAATAGGAATAAAAGGTTTGAAATTTGCTATTCAAGAAAATATAATATAATAATAACATGAGAATAATATTCATAAGGAGTTAATGCTTGGAAAATCTGATAAATGATAAAGAAGGCCGGCCCGGAATGCTCAGCATATCTGTAAGTGATACCATCGACAGAGCAGAACTTTTCGGCAGCTTTGACAAAAACCTGAAGATAATAGAAGAAAATCTTAAAGTAGATATAATACAGCGAGGCAGCGAGATCATTCTGAAGGGCGATAACGCCGGGTACGCCAGACAGCTGCTTCAGGAAATGATCAGCGTTCTTGAAAGAGGAGGA
>CAKQNZ010000178.1 GCA_934255435.1 uncultured Clostridia bacterium
ACACCTTTCCTGTCCAGAAGCATCCTGTGATCCATTATCAGATATTCTTTTGCCTCCACAACGCCTCCGAAAGCCGTTTTCTTCGTATAGAACTCCGCTTCGGATGAGGTGCTGTGCAGCACAGAACTCCTGCCTGTGACGTTGCCTGCTTCAGCCCTCAGTGCCATATGCATGCTGCACTGACTTGATATCTGGCTGTAGAAAAACATCGTTATTAGTATAGTAGTTATCACTGACAGTATTATGAACGGCAGGACCACCGCCGCCTCCATGATATAGCTGCCCCTTCTGCTCTTAATTGAAATCATTCAGTCCGTCGAATGTCTTGTTCACAAAGTCCGTTATCTCCGTCTTGAATATGAGCCCCAGCGCTACAGCCAGAGCGACAAGGATAGCTACCTGTACAAGTTCCATCCCTTTCTTGCTTTTAAAGTTCATGTATCTGAATCTCATTTTATCTCCTTGTATCATAATCCCAGCAGAGCCGGAGCTACAGTTATCACCACAAGTACCATCAGGAACATGACCAGCGGCAGCGTCAGCTTCGTTTCCGCCAGCTTGCCTTTTTCTTCGCAGTTCTGTTTCCTGTTTATCCACAGGACTTCGCTTTCTCTCTGCAGCTTTTCTGTAAGCTCGACTCCTTTGTTTATATTGTCATTTATTATATTGGAGATCCTCATAAGCTCCATGGTGCCGTTTTCTTTGGCAAATTTCCTGAATTCATCATTTAGGGAGCTGTTTGTCGTCCTGACAGAAACATATATCTCCTCCATGCGATCCAGAAAATAGTCCTTTTCATCACCTCTGAATCGCAGACTTTCCGTTATCGTCCGCTGGAATGCGCTGTTAAGCACAAGTCCGGCATTCAGCAGAAGCACAAGTTTATTGACGAATTCCGGAAGGTTCCTTATAACAGATTCACGTTCCTGCTTTCGTATCTTCTCAAGAGGCGAAAGGTGCGTTCTGTATATCAGAAAGGCTATTACAGCGGTGGCGAATATCATGATGATGCTGTTGTTTTCTCTCTGTGTCTCCCACGATACCTGCTCTCCCGAAGAAAGTTCTGCCGGAAGCAGTATCTTTTCTTCTGACAGGTCATCGTTGAACCCGTTCACAGTTTTCCTCAGTTCATATTCTATCTGCTCCCGCTCGCTGCCGGCTCCTCCATCTTCCTGCTTACTGTCTTTGCTGCTTTTTTCGCCACTGCTTCGAGGCTCCAGCGATACGTCTATCTTTTTTTCGACTGTTTCTGAATCGCCTTTCACTCTGGCTTTGAACTGTATATGTCCTGTGCCATGTCCGCCGTCCGGTCTTACCATGTACACTTTGCCGTTTTCCCTGATGATATCTATCTCAGGCACTGCAGATTTGACAAGATCTGCAGCTGTAAGCAGCAGCCCTGCCATTATCACCAGCAGTATCTGTCTGACGGCTTTCCTGCCAAGGAGCTCTGCAGCAGGCTTTTGCCTAGTACTTTTTTCTTTCAATGATGATCTCCTGTTTAAAAATTCATACGTCTATATCTGACAGTTTCTCCATAAGATATATGCCGTACAATGTCGCTGCCAATGCGCCGGTCATTATGACTCTGCCGGCCAGAGTAGTATACAGTGGGGTTATATATGATAAAGATCCTATATTCATCAATGCGAGCATCAGCAGCGGCATAGCTGATATCATCCTGCCTTCAAGTTTCTTCTGGGATGTTATAGTCTTTATCTCGCGCTGGATATTCATTTTATCAGTCAATATCTCCGTAGTATGCTCTATGATCTTTTCCATGTTCCCTCCCATACTCCTGCAGGTGATGTATACCTGCACGAAATTGTTTATGTCTTCGATCCTGCTCCTGTGAGCAAAATCCCTGAGCAAAAGTTTGTCGCTTTCCTTGTTCTCTTTTATATTCACACGCATATACTGCAGCTCCCTCATTATCAGGTCGTCTCTGCTGTAGAGCACCGAAAGGTTCTCTTCTGCCTCCGTCAGTGCTTCGTCCATCTGCCGTCCTGCTGCGATGGACGCTGACAGCGAATACAGCATATCACGAAACTGTTTCTCAAGCCGGTTCATACGCTGTGCAGCTTTTCTCTGCTCCCACAGAGGACGCACAAGATGTATCGCAGCACCTGCCAGAACCGACAGCAGTATGCTCCTGTAAAACAGAAAGACTGCTGCAAATATGCACATATACCCTCCTGCATAGAAAAAAATCTTTTCCTTTCCGGATAATACATATACGGAATAATCTCTGATCATTTGTTTTCTCCTGTCACATTCCCATCAAAACTGAAATCATATGATCTGCCGGATATCTCCAGCTTCTCACGGTTCATAAGTTCGTTTTCCGTCCGCCCCCTTTCATGGTCATATAAAGTGTTCACTGTGATATTACCTCCTTCCATTCCTGTAAGTTCTGCTATCTCTGTTATCTTCCTGCTGCCGTCTTTCATCCTGCTCATATGTATCATTATTTCTATCCCGGCAGTTATCTGCCTCCTTATAGCTTCTACAGGAAAATCCGCAGCCTGAAGGAACATCGCTTCAAGACGCTTGAGCATACCGTCTATGTTGTTGGCATGCCCTGTGCTCATACCGCTGTGTCCGGTATTGAGTGCCTGTATCATATCCATGACTTCTTTGCCTCTTACCTCTCCTACTATGATCCTGTCAGGCCTCATCCTCAGGCTTGCCTTCACAAGCTGAGACATATCTATGCCTCCCTTTCCCTGAACATTGGCGTTCCTGCATTCCAGCCTGACTATATTGTCCACCTGCTCTATCTGCAGCTCTGCTGAATCTTCGATGACAACGAGCCGCTCTCCGGAAGGTATGCTCTGGGAAAGCACGTTCAGCAGCGTCGTCTTGCCTGATGAAGTGCCTCCACATATGAAACAGTTGTATCCTGCCCCGACAAGAGATATCAGAAAATCCGCAGTCCTGCGGTCCAGCGTCCCATTGCCCACAAGATCATCCATCGACATGACTTTGTCCGGGAACTTTCTTATGGTCAGTATCGGTCCGTTCAGAGCGATATTCTTGTAGACCGCATTGACTCTGGAACCATCTGAAAGCCTGGCATCGACGATAGGATTGAGCTCATTTATCTCCCTGTGGACTCTGGCGGCTATCCTCCTTATGAGCTCCTCAAGATCCTCCGTAGTATCGAAGGATATATCCAGCCGCTCTATCCTGCCGTTTCTCTCTGCAAATATATCCGATCTGCCGTTCACCATTATTTCTGAAATGCTCCTGTCGTCTATATATGGCTGCAGGATATCCATTTCCCTCCTCAGAGAAAGGAATATACGGTTGATGAGACTGGTATTCGCCTTATGACCGCACACTCCCGATTTTTTCTTTGAAAACACATAATCCTCCATTATCCTCAGAGCTTCCTCATCGCTGACATTCTCTCCTTCCTCTGCGATGAGGAGCCTTATCT
>CAKQNZ010000179.1 GCA_934255435.1 uncultured Clostridia bacterium
TCAGTCCTGTTCAGGTTTCATGATATATGATCCTGTGCCGTCTTCTGCTTTGATGGCCATGCTTTTGACCGTATCGTTATCTTTTTCAACAGATAATTTGTATTTGACTTTGCCCCAGACAAATCCATCGCCGTCTGCAGACCATGTATCACTGGTTTTCAGTTCTACTGTTTTATCGTCTTCAAAAATATAGCTGGCTTCATCCTGATCTTTCAGGGAATATACGCCGCTGAATGCTATACCCTTTGATATCCCATCTGTACCGCTGGCAAACTCAAGGTCCACATTCTTTGAACTTTCATTGTCGCCTGTCGCTTCAAGAATATACCCTTGATCCGTCTTCTCGACATCAAATATCGCCGGATCATCTTTGTTTGCTTCGAAAGTCATCATAAGCTGAGTCTTTTTGTCTTTTTTTGTGAAGTCATAATTTCCATGCATATAACTTGTCGTAGTCCCGTCCTTTCCGATCACGACAGTTATCCCAAGATCTGCACCAGTTTCATCATACATATTGTATGTGCCGGCATACTGCTCATCTGTGCTGCGGTCTACTTCACTGTCAGCACAGCTGTACATAAGAAAACTCCCTGCAAGAACCATTGTCAGCAATATTGCTGCTATAAACTTTTTCATGATCCACCTTTCCTTTGTAATGATGCAGCACCTACTGGCTACGTCAAGTTAGTTACCGTCTGTAAAAAATTATGTTTCATGCGTTCTCCTTTGTTTTTCATTGCCCCGAAGACTTCCTATACTCCATTTCTTCTTTCAGCAGTTTTATCCTTCCGTCTATATAAGCCTTATGCTCGTAGATTTTGGGAGGCATATATTTATATGCACTGTACTGCTTGTCTGCTATATGAAGCAGATATCTGTTAGGGGTTTCGGATATGCTTTTTACGACAGCGGGATGTTACAGTACTTTCTCATACATTATCAAATATTTTCACTTCTGTTGATGATCATTTTCCCATATTACTTTTGAGTATCTTCATATTTATCCTGTTGCGGTTTTCTTTCGCTACTTCATATGGAGTCCTGCCTTCGCTGTCTTTCACTTCAAGATCTCCGCCATTTGCTATCAGATACTTCAGTATGTCCTCCGATGCGCTCCATGCAGCGGTATGCATGGCACTGTACTTTTCATCTACATCTGTGACCAGCCTGTTCACGTCAGCTCCCTGTGATATATATTTTTTGACAAGCTTGAAGTCACCACATCTAACAGCTTCTATCAGTGCGCTGCCCATATTGACGTCTTTCTCTTTTTTAAGGATGAAATCCACTGCATCATAAGCTCTGAGTCCTGTAGCTGTTTCCAGTGTGTAGTCTGTCGGCTTCGCCCCATGCTCAAGCAGAGTAAACATCCTGTCTTTGTCATCCACATCATCCAGCGGAGTCCCATCATCGTAATGTATATTGACAGGAAAATCCTTATCCAGTGCAAAATCAAAAACACTGTCAGATGAGTCCATGAATGCGTTGTAATAATCGCCTTTTGTCGGCTTGTACCCTGATTCTATAAGATATCTGACTGAACCGCCTGTCTCTTCCCTGCAGGCTTTGTCCCATGCTTCGTCTGACTTGACACCGCTCTCCATAAGATACCTGATAGTATCTTTGTTTGCACCTATGACAGCCATATCAAGGACATTGTCTCCATACAAGTCTGTTTTAGCATTCACATCAAGCCCCTGCTTCATAAGATATCCCACTGCATCTCTGCCATTGCTCAGAGCTGCAGCATGTAAAGGTGTCCATTTGTTCTCATCTCTGATGTTGAAATCGTACCCTGCTTCTGTGATTTTCATAAGTGTATCAACACTGCATGTGCCTGCAGCAAATATAAGATCTTCCTTTGTAAGTTTTTCCCTGCCTTCTGTCACTATATCAAGCAAAGTCTTCTCATCACCTTTTATTGCAGCTATCAGGGATTTCCTGCTTGCTGACAGATCAACATCATGCGCTTCCAGCAGCTCCACCACATCTGACATTCCGATATACTTATCTTCGTTGTTCAGTGCAGACTCAAAAAGATTTATATCTACTGCTGCACCTTTGGATACGAGCAGCTTTATACGTTTCTGCCGATCTATAGAACCTGTCCGATTTCTAAGCAGACTACCCAGAGCAGTGTCTTCCCCAGCATTCAAATCGGCACCATGCTCTATAAGAGCTTCTGCTATATCCATCGAACGGTAACACACTGCGTTAGAAAGATAGGTAATATTATCATCATCATTATTTACATTTACCCTGCCAGAATCTATCAGCTTCATGACCATAGTATCATCTGCTATCCCATCAAATGCAAAGGCAAGCGCTCTGTGATCATTATTCCTGAAAACTGTGAAATCATGCTGATCCAGCTTATCAAAATCAAAACCAGGGTCATCTGCAAGGACTTCTGTAAGTCCCTGCAGATTATTGTTGTCTATCGAAGAATACAGCTTATCTTTCTGATCGCTGCTGCCACAGCCTGTAATACATCCCATCAAAGTTATGATAAGAGCAGTTGTGAGTATTTTTTTCATAAACTATTTCCTTTTATAATCCACGTCCTGTCAAAACAGCTTTACTTGCACAAGCGCTGGAGTTCTAAAAATGAAATAATATAACTCACAGCTCCTGCAATCAATATTGCTGTCAGGAAGATCATGATCATGGTTCCAAAACCAATACTATTGATGTATCTTTCCATGCAAATATAGTATATACCTGTCATTATCAGTACGACTTCTATAAAAAGCAGCCATATTAAAGGGGATGTGATAAATACAGCCGGTATAACCAGAAACCATAAAACAAGAATCATGCTTTCCGCCAGGAGAAAACTTGGTGACAATACTGTAACACTATCTACCATACCCAAAAAAACACCTGTTCCTATCGCTATAAACTCTCTGCAAACCATTACAGCTATATTCCAGCAAAAAAGGCATAATATATCGAAACGATTTGAAGATATGGAATTGCGTTCACTGACTTCGTCCTTATCAAAAAATATAAGCCCAGGTGAAACGCCAACACCGATCATATCTATATCACTCAAGGGAATACTGCCCCATTCCCCTGTCTGCAGCCTGGAAAAGACAAGCCATGCCAGAATCAACAATGCGATCCAGAACCCGATAATCACCGGTGATAATGTATTGATATTTTTCTTTATATGCAACCTATCAATCTTCCCCCAGCTCATATTTATAATAGTTACCTTTCTCCGCTATTTTTTCAAGAAGTTTTTCCGTATTTTGCAAACATTCTTTTTTGACATAAATCCTTGGATCGTCATAATAATTGCTGCATACTCGTTTATTTATGTTTCCATTCTCCACATAATCGAGTA
>CAKQNZ010000180.1 GCA_934255435.1 uncultured Clostridia bacterium
GCCGGCAGCATGAAGATCACCATCACCCATGCCAGAGCTGCCGATGGCGTGTGCCGCTCTCTCACTATCGCTGTAACTGCAGCTGCAAGATCAGCAATACCAAGAAGAATGACAAACTGTGCTGCTCCGAAGTTATGGGGCAGACTGCTCAACAATGTAATCATATATTCCATCCTCTGATGTATAAAATCCTATTTTATCAGTATACCATTTATGGCTCCGGATTCATAGTGCCTTAATCCCCCTTGTTGAATTCTGAAAATTGCGTGTTCATTATTCTGTTCCAGTATAACACCCCGCTTATCGTCCGTTTCATTATACACAAAAAGGCTTTTCTGTTATATCCAGAAAAACCTTTTCAAATCATCAAAGCAGCATCCTGTCGTTGTCTATTTCGAATTTTTCCACCAGCTTCTCGACAGTCATGGCTTCGCGCTCTTTTCCGCTTATATCCATCATGATCCTGCCGCTCTGCATCAGTATGGTCCTGTTGCCATGCTCCAGCGCCGCTTTCATGTTGTGTGTTATCATCATCGTGCACATGCGGTCCTCGCCTGCAAAGCGGTCTGTAAGTTCAAGGACTTTCTTCGCAGCTGAAGGATCCAGCGCAGCGGTGTGTTCGTCCAGAAGCAGCAGCTTAGGCTTTGCTATCACTGCCATGAACAGCGTAAGCGCCTGCCTTTGTCCGCCCGACAGCAGACTTGCCTTTTCCTTCATCCTGTCTTCAAGACCCATTCCCAACATACTGAGCTTTTCCCTGAATATCTCACGGTCTTTCCTGTTTATGCCTGCCTGCAGACCTCTTCGTCTGATCTTGTTGTATGCAATGGAAAGATTCTCCTCTATGGTCATATCATACGCCGTGCCTTTGAGAGGATCCTGGAACACCCTGCCTATATATTTCGCACGCTTGTGCTCCGGCATCCTTGATATATCGATACCATCGAGTATGATCTTCCCGCTGTCCACCGGGAATACACCTGCAATGGAATTCATAAGTGTTGATTTACCTGCTCCGTTGCTGCCTATTATCGTTATGAAATCTCCCGGTCTGCCGTTGAAGTCGATACCGTCCAGCGCTCTCATCTCGTTTATCGTACCTTTGCCGAATGTCTTCACAAGATTTTCTATTTTAAGCATTCTTTTTTCCTCCCTTTCCTTTTTTTCTGAACAGAGAGAAATTCTCACCCAGCATACCCATAGAAAGTGCGATAGTAACGATAACTGCCGATACGAGTTTCAGATCTGTCGGCGGCATCCCTATATAGAGCGCCACTGCGATGACTATCCTGTAAAGCACAGCTCCCAGCGCTACTGCGATCAGCCTGCGCATAAGACTGCTTGTGCCGAATATCACTTCTCCGATTATTACTGATGCAAGGCCTATGACTACCATGCCCACGCCCATGCCGACATCTGAATACCCCTGATACTGTGCCAGCATACCGCCTGCCAGACCTACCAGACCGTTTGATACTGAAAGTCCCAGAAGCTTCATGTTGTCGCTGCTGATGCCGTATGCACGAACCATTTCCTCATTGTCGCCTGTAGCTCTGAGTGCAAACCCTTTTCTCGTCTTGAGAAACCCGAAAAGAAGCACGATCATGACTGCAGTTATTATAACGCCGAGGATTATGGAACTCCATTCCATACCGTTCATCAGCTCACTGACTTTGCTGTATATGGTCGGTACGCTGTTGAGGTTCACATTGGCTTTGCCCTGTATCCTGAGATTGATGGAGTATATGCCCAGCATCACAAGTATACCTGCCAGCAGCGGCTGTATCTTCAGTTTCGTATTCAGCAGTGCTGTTACAGCTCCTGCTCCCATGCCAAGGACGAATGACGCCGCAAGCGCCAGTACACACATCAGGCCCTGCATCGCAGGACTCATGTCTGCAGCTGCAGTGCATATTACAGCCGAAATGGCAGCACCTGTAACGATGCTGCCGTCTACTGTAAGATCAGGAGTGTTGAGCGTCCTGAAAGATAAAAATACGCCGAGGGCCAATATGGAATATATCAGCCCCAGCTCTAATGATTCTAAAAGAATAACTATAAGCATTTGTTTTTTCCTTTACAGATCTTCTTTTGAAAGATCAGTTGCTTTCTTCATTACAGATTCCGGGATATCAAGTCCCATGGATTTTGCAGTTTCGCTGTTGATGTAAATGCTTGTCTTGTCCATAGTCTCAACAGGCATCGTTGCTGTGTCAGCACCGTTGAATACATCTACGACCATTTTGGCAGTTTCCTGTCCGAGATATTCGTAGTCCACGCCCGAAGTTGCCAGCGCACCGTCTTTTACCATGGAGTCTGCCGCTACATAGAATGGGATCTTGTTCTTGATGAAAACATCATTTGCTGTTGCTATGGATGATGCCACTGTATTATCTGTAGGTGAGAATACGATATCGCACTTCTTTGCAAGGCTCTGTGCAGCCGTCTGTATCTCGTTGGAGCTTGTTATTGCTGATTCGACTACTTTGAGACCTTTCTTTTCGGCATACTCCTTCAGCTGTTTTACAGTTGCCACTGAATTCGTTTCGCTGGAGTTGTAAAGCGCTCCTACAGTTTTGTAGCCCGGCGTTATTTCGCTGGCAAGATCCATTATCTGATCTACTTTCACAGCATCTGATGTTCCTGTGATGTTTCCACCCGGCTTTTCCATGTCTTTTACTATACCTGCAGCTACCGGATCTGTAACAGCTGAGAATATCACCGGTATAGCCTCCGTTTCACCCATAGCCACCTGTGCTGCAGGTGTAGTTATTGCAACGATCACATCCACTTTGTCCGCCACGAATCCCTGGCATATAGTCTTGAGATTTGACTGTTCGTTCTGGGCGTTCTTGTAGTCGATCTCGATGTTCTTGCCGTCTGTATATCCTTCGTCCTCAAGCTGCTTTATGATGGATTCCCTGATCTGGTCGAGGGATGTATGTTCCACCAGCTGTACGAGACCTATCTTGAAAGTTTCTTTGTCGCCGCTGTCTTTGCTGCTGTCTGAGCCGCAGCCTGTAAGTACGACTGTCATCATCATCACTGCAATTAGCAGTACTGCCATTATCTTCTTCTTCATTTTTTCATAACAGACACTTTATCTCTGTGCCTGCCTCCTTTCATTTTTTTGCTATTCAACGTCAGGAAGGCTGTCAAAACCTGCCTGAAGATCTTCATCTGTAGGGATATAGTCGCTCATCTCACCTGAGTTGAACTTCTCGTATGCTACCATATCGAAGTAACCTGTTCCTGTAAGACCGAACACGATCGTCTTCTCTTCGCCTGTTTCTTTGCACTTCATGGCTTCATCTATAGCTACTTTTATAGCGTGGCTGCTT
>CAKQNZ010000181.1 GCA_934255435.1 uncultured Clostridia bacterium
TATCCCTGCTGAAGATACTTTTGATCTATTAAAAGAAATTTATAAAATAGATGATAAAGAGTATCAAAAAACAAAACAGGACAAGGAACAAAATCTATGAAACTTACTCAACTGAAATACATAGTCGAGGTGGCTGAAACGGGGAAGATCAGTAAGGCTGCGGAAAATCTTTATCTTTCACAGCCAAGTCTGACTGCTGCGATCAAAGAACTTGAATCCGAATTCGACATCACCATTTTCAGCAGGACCAATAAAGGCGTCGTGCTGACAAAGGAGGGGGAAGAATTTCTCGGATATGCCAGACAGGTTATCGGCCAGATCGAGCTGATGGAGGAAAGGTATAAAGGAAATACAACGGTCAGACATCAGTTCTGTGTGTCCGCACAGCACTATTCTTTCGCAGTGGAAGCTTTTGTCAAGCTGATCAGAGAATACGGCGGCGATGAATACGACTTCCGTATAAGAGAGACACAGACCTACGAGATCATAGAAGATGTAGCAAAATTAAAAAGCGATGTAGGCGTGCTTTACCTCAACCGGTTCAATGAGACTGTCATCCGTAAACTGCTGCGGGAGAACGATCTTTCTTTCAACAGGCTGTTTACAGCAAGACCGCATGTTTTTGTAGATGCCGGTAATCCGCTGGCACAGAAAAAAATCATCACACTGGATGACCTGGCTCCGTATCCCCGCCTTTCATATGAGCAGGGGGATCATAATTCATTTTACTTTTCAGAGGAGATTCTGAGCACACTGGAATGTAAAAAAGATATCATGGTCAGGGACAGGGCTACGCTTTTCAACCTTCTGATAGGACTCAACGGATATACGATATGCAGCGGTGTGATAAACACTGACCTGAACGGTGAGAATATAGTGGCTGTACCCCTTGACGTAGATGACTATATGGAGATCGGATACATCCTGCACAGGAAAGTAGTACCGGGAAAATTCACAAAAGGCTACATCAAGGCACTTGAACGGTATACATCATATTAAATGAATAAGCAGATTTTATCCAAAATACAGGTTTGCTATAGGCACAGACTATAACAAACCTGTATTTTTTCATATTTTACAGGTATGATTACATGCTGTAAACTTGTATTACATCAGAAATACAGGAGGAATCATAAAATGACAATGAACATACCTTTCAGATACGATTATGTAGGAAGTTTTCTCAGACCAGAGAAACTGAAGGAATCCAGGAAGCTGTTTTCAGAAGGAAAGATCAGCCAGCAGGAACTCGATTCTGTGACAGAAGATGCGATCCGTGATCTCGTGCAGAAGCTGAAATCAGAAGGATACCATGTTATCACAGACGGAGAGTTCAGAAGGACTTACTGGCACCTGGACTTCATGTGGGGCTTCGAAGGCGTCGCTCACAAACCGGGCGGAGGTGTTCAGTTCAATGATGAAATGGCAGCACTGGATGATACATGGCTGACAGGAAAAGTAAAGGCGAAGGCACATCCGTTCGTAGAGTACTTCAGATTTTTAAAACAGTTCGAAGATGAAAATACCGTTGCAAAGTACACGATACCGGCGCCTGCGCAGATGTTCCAGCAGATGATCCTGCCTGCCAATATCGAGTCAACGAGAGAAATCTATCCGGATATGGAAGAACTGATAAATGATATCAGCAAAGCATATCAGGATGTCATCAGACAGTTCCACGATGCAGGTTGCCGCAACCTTCAGCTGGATGACTGCACATGGGGCGCCATCGTTGGAGATGTGACAGGCGCCAGATACAAGGCGACAGGAAAGGATCTCGATGAAATCAAAGCGATGCTCCTGAAAGTAAACAATCTGGCACTGGAAAACAGACCTGAGGATATGGTGATAGCATCACATATATGCCGTGGCAACTATCATTCCAAATTCTTCGGAAGCGGAGCTTATGACGCTGTAGCCGACTATGTCTTTGCAAATGAGAATGTAGATGCACTTTATCTTGAGTATGATGATGAGAGATCCGGAAGTTTTGCACCTCTTGAAAAGGTCTCACCTGACAAAAAGGTGGTCCTCGGACTGGTAACGACAAAAACACCGGAACTTGAGGATAAGGAGCGTATAATGACAAGGATACGCAAAGCGACAAAATATATACCTCTGGAGCGTCTGTGCCTCAGCCCGCAGTGCGGATTCGCATCCTGCGAGATCGGAAATAAACTTACTGAAGAAGAACAGTGGGCAAAGCTGAGACTCGTTAAAGAAATCGCAGAAGAGGTATGGAAATAAGTATACCCTTCAGGATGGACCTGCATGCACATCAGAACTTGTATCTATGAGCATGCAGGTAATTTATTATAAACAGAACATGTAAAATATCGATCACGAAAACAGCAGATCCAAGCAGAAAAGCATAAAATCTGTTGTTTTTTGATTTTTTGCAAAAACGGCACGTTATTTTTGAAAGTTTTCAGAGGGGCATAGAGTATAATGATGATATCAAGGGAAACTCCCGGCAGGTCCGGGGGAGTTATGTATATGACCAGATGTAAAATCAGGGAGGTAGACACATGATTTACGAACCATGGATGCTGAATGCGATGGAAGAAAATGGATACACGGATACAGAAAAAGGGCTGAATAACAGACTTGTAGAAGCCCTCGATGAACTGGACGAAGACGAAATCGACACAGAAACATTCATAGAGATATGTATCGAAGAAGGAATAGACCCCGATACAGTGACAGAAGAAGACCTGGATTATATAGAGAGCAGGTTGAGGTAGGAAGATGTTTAACAAACTAACG
The DNA here is from genome assembly GCA_934255435.1 of uncultured Clostridia bacterium. Lineage (GTDB taxonomy): Bacteria > Bacillota > Clostridia > Peptostreptococcales > Anaerovoracaceae > Lentihominibacter. Next base: position 2,767 of record CAKQNZ010000181.1, read on the forward strand.
ATAGAATTGAAAAATGACCAGAAACTTGATTTCGGGATATCATCACTTATGCAGGGCGTTCTGATGGAACTTATAGACAGCGGATATGCAGAAGCTTTGCATGAGCAGGGACTCAATCCATATACTCAGCATGTAAAGTTTCAGGATGGAAGCATAAAATGGGTAATAAGTACGCTTACGGAAGAGTCAGGAAAAAAGCTATTGATGCCATTGCTTTCAGATAAACTGGATCATATACATATCAGACATAAGGATCTTGAGTTCAAGATAAACAGCAGGAAGATAGAATCGGTATCCTACGAAGAACTTCTGGAAAGTACATATTTTGGGGACTGTAGTTCGTATATAAATATGGAATTCGTGACACCCACAGCTTTCAAGGTGGATGGCAGATACAGGAATTATCCGAATGTATCAAATATCTTTAAAAGCCTGATAAACAAACATGACAGTGCCTCGGAAAAAACTGAATTCTATTCAGATGAGCTTATAGAGCAGATCGAGA
>CAKQNZ010000182.1 GCA_934255435.1 uncultured Clostridia bacterium
AGATACTATCATAAGGATAGCACCCCTTGATATGCCGATACTGATACATGGCGATATCGGCGTCGAAAAAAACCAGGCGGCAAAAACAGTCCACTCCTTCAGCAAAAGAAGCAATGCACCTCTGATGAGCCTCAACTGTTTCACCATAAGCGGCCCTTCTCTGGAAAGCGAACTGTTCGGTCACGAAGAAACCGCTCCTTCCGGAGGATATTCCGAAACAAGAAAAGGTATGCTGGAACTTGCTGACGGCGGGACCCTCCTCATCTCCGATATAGACCAGATGCCGCTGTCTGTACAGCGTAAACTGCACGGATATCTTGAAACATCGCAGTTCACAAGGTCCGGTGGAAGTAAGATGATAACATCAGATACACGTATCATCGCAACGACATGCTGCGATCTGAGACAAATGAGCGAAGAAGGTTCTTTCCTGAAAGAGCTTTATTTCAGCCTAAATACCATACTGCTACACATCCCGTCGCTTTCCAGCAGACCGGGAGATATCGAACTGATAGCAAGATCCGGCATAACGAAACTCAACGCCAAATACAAAGGCAACAAACGTCTCAGTGACAAAGCACTGGGTACCCTGGCGTCCTACGACTGGCCCGGTAATATCAAAGAACTGGAACATACACTTGAAAGTGCCTATATACTTTGTGATTCGGCACTCATAGGCAGCGATACGATCCACAAGGTACTTCACGGCAGCGACAGTGAAGACAGCAACATCAAACTGCTGTTCAATGATATAATCCCGCTGCGCAAAGCTAAAGAAGATCTGGAAAAGCAGCTTGTCCTCAGAGCTTACGCTATATACAAGACCACATACAAGGCAGCCGAAGCTCTGGGCGTAAATCAGTCGACAGTATCAAAGATACTCAAGAAATACAGAGAAGAAAAGAACCAGCAGCATGAAAACGATTAATCTCCCGGTCCTTTAAAGATCGTAACAAAAAACCTGCCCGTTGCACCGGATACATCCGCAGCATCAGGTAGGTTTTTTTCAGTCTGTTTTTTTCAGTCTTTTGATTTGTAATACAGCATGCAGTGGCAGTAGCCTTCAAAATCCGGATCCTTTATCTGCTCCCGGAATTCCCTGCATATGCATTTGTTGTCTTCGGTACGTTCGATCCTGCAGGGACAGTAACCGCCCTTCATCTCAAGACCTTCTTTTATCTTTGTGACAAGTTCTTTGTCGTCATTGAGTCTTACAGCCATGATATATGATCTCCTTATTCTTTACCTGACACTATTATATCAGATAAAACTGCTGTTTCAAAGAACATACTCCAGACTCCATATATTTCTGCAGTTATCTGCCGTATGACTCCATGAAAGACTTTGCAAGATCACATGATATCTTCACGCCGTGTTTTTCCATCGTGCCCTGGAGTGCCCTAAGGGTTTCCACCATATCTGCTGCATTGGCATTCTCACCCATATGACCGATACGAACGACCTTGCCTGCCAGCACATCGAAGCATCCTGATATCATGATGCCGTAATCCTTCTCCATTCCTCTGAGGATCTGTTCGTCTGTCATTCCTTCAGGGACTTCCAGCACAGTGACCGTATTCGAATAACCCGACTCAAGATAGAGCTTCAGACCGCCCTTTTCAAGCGCATATCTCGTAGCTGCCGCTACTTTCTCATGACGCTCGTATACATCGCTGTCATCAAGAAAATTGTCCAGAGCCTGTCTCAGTCCTGTTATGTCGCTTATTGGCATAGTGTACGGGAACCACTTGTTCTTGTAATAATCCTTGAAAACAAGTATATTCGCATAAAAAGATGCTATCGGGCTCTTCCTGTCCTCCATGGCTTTGAAAGCTCTGTCGCTCACCCATACCATAGTGAGTCCCGGAGGGGCTGACAGCGCCTTCTGTGATCCTCCGCAGAGTATGTCTATCTTGCTGTTCCTGCAGTCGAGTGGCTGTCCAAACATGCCTGCTACAGAATCTGCAACGGTCATGATACCGTATCTGTCCAGTGTCCTGCTGATCTCAGCAACATCATTTATGACACCGCTCGGTGTATCGCAGTGTACCACAGTAGCATATTTGAAGTTGCTGTCTTTCTTCAGATACTCCTCGAGAGCTGCAGTATCTACAGGATTCCTGTAATCTATAGTATAAAGTACAGGCTCTCCGCCATATATCTTAACGAAATCTGCGAAGCCCTTTCCGAATATACCGTTGTCTATGACAAGCACTCTGTCTCCCGGCTCTGTGAGCGATGCACATGCTGCTTCAAGTCCCAGTATGCCTTCTCCGCCCATGATAATAGCTCTGTTTTCAGTTCCAAGGGCCTTCGAGAACAGATCACATGTTTCTTTATAAAATTCATAAAAATCCAGATCAAGATCCGGGTTCGTGCATGGCAGACTTCTCGCCATCCGTACATTTTCTCTGACCTGTACAGGTCCCGCTGTCATTATCTTATACATATCCTGTCATTCTCCTTTATTTCACGAATCTGCGAAGCTGCTGTATGAAAATCAGTACCAGTACTCCTGCAAATCCTACCTGTACCACATTGCCAGGTATCGAGCCCAGAGGTGCCACCCAGTTATGGTAAAGAATGACTTCTGCAAAATAGTAGCCTACTACCTTGATAACAAGTGCCAGTATCACGGAAATGATATTGTTCACAACCATGTGGTTGAACGGCTTCTTTTCAGCGATGAGACCTACTACATATCCCATGCATCCTACGATCACAAATGTGAAAGGTGCCCATGCAGTCCATCCGCTCATAAGGTCGAACAGCGCCATACCGAATGCTCCGGACACAGCTCCTGTCTTCCTGCCGAACAACATAGCTGCCACGAAAAGAGGCACATTGCCAAGATGGATGAGTCCGCCGCTGCCCATGAATGGAAGTCTGATATTGATCAGCCATGTAGCAACAAATGTCAGGGCGATAAACAGTGCATTTATCACCAGATAGTAAGTTCTGCTTCTTTCGATAGTATTTGTAGTCATTATTATTCTCCTGTTTTTTGTTTTCAAGCCAGCTTCAATATTAAGGTTACACTATAATTATACTTTTTAAAATATACAATTTTTAATTTTTTAAAATATACAGATATGTCATTCTATCTGTTTTTTTTTAATTGTACCCTTTGGTCCGACAAATTTCCGATTTCATATCCTACTGAGTCACTATTTGTTTGCTGTACACAAAAAATCAAATTCCATCTTGACATATCCACAAATACGTGTCA
>CAKQNZ010000183.1 GCA_934255435.1 uncultured Clostridia bacterium
ATACAGCAGTGTCCCGTTTATTATTCCGATTATTTCTTTAAGATTCATCAGACTCGCCTCCAAATTCAGGCAGTATGCAACTAAATATACGCTTCGCACTGCTGTCTGTGATTTCTTCACCTTCGAAAGCTGCGTCCATGGCGCTGCCTCCGCTTTGCACCGTCTCCAATATCAGCTTGCTGCTTTCAAACAGGAAATGTCCACGGCTGCTTTCGAGTTCAAGTCCGAGACTTATATCTTCGTTCGAGATCATGTGGAGCATCACTATATTGCCGAGACTGCCAAGGGGCTGCCGGTCTATGGATCTTGTCCCGAAGACCGCTTTCACCTCTGTGCCTTCTCCCGGAACCGACGATATTTCAAGATCACCGCCTGTCATAACAGCGGCTTCTCTGAACATCGGAAGTCCCAGACCTACATCTCTCGTAGTTCTCGATGTATAGAAAGGATCCAGGGCTGCCTGCGCTTCTTCACTGTTCATACCTCTGCCGTTGTCTCTGACAGTTATCTCTATCATACTGTCATCTGCCACAGTCTTCACCGATATGAATATCCTGCTGCAACCTGCTGCAACTGAATTCTGCATTATATCAAGTATATGAAGTGCCAGTTCTTTCATAACTCACCTGCTTTGCTCTTTACCTGAGTGTATCATGTCTTTTATACATTTTACCACATCGGCTGCATCCGGTCTCTCACTTTTCACTGGCAGATCTATATAGTTGTCGCCGATGCTCATATCCGCCAGGCGATGGGCATCGGAACAGTAAAGCAGCTGCCTGCCTTCAAGCTCTTTTCTGCCTATGGCAAAAGCTCTGCCTGCTTCGCTGTCAGAAAGTTCTATAACTCCTGCATCCACGTCCTCAGGCAGAGTCCCAAGTGCCGAATATATACTGTATGTGTTCCTGTCGGCATGTGCAAAATATGCTGCGCCTCCGTATCTGTCAGCTAAACTGAAAACCTCTTCCAGTGTCATCGATGACGCAAACAGCAACATCTGATCTTCATGACCGGTTATATCGTCATTTTCGGACATTATATACTGTTCACCGAACAGATCAGCATCGTTTCTGATATCAGGAAGCTTATCCCTGACGACTTCTCCGAACCGGCATGCTGAATCCACATCCGGAAAAAGGCATACTATATGTACTTCCTCTGCCGACTCCACCTCTATACCCGGAATGAATATCACCGTTTTGTCTTCTGCACACTTTGAAAACGCCCTGAGATTCGCAGTGGAATTATGGTCTGTCACTGCAATCATATCTATACCCCTGACCATGGCCATATTGAGTATATTGTTTGGCGTCATTTCTTCTTCCGCACATGGTGACAGTGCAGAATGTATATGCAGATCGTAGCTGAATATCATATCATCAGCTGGTGTATCTTCCAGCAAAGATCGTATGCTGTCATATCACCTGACAGTATATCTATCCCCTTTTCTTCTGCCTTTTTTAAAGTGTCGGGCTCAGCTGTGATCCCTTCAGGCAGAATTATACATGCAGCTTCACACAGCTCTGCCACAGCAAGAGTGTTCAGGTGCGTCTGGACCGTTATCCAGACATCACCGGCGCTGCATCCGCTCATGACACGACTGAGGAGATCACACACATAGACACCTGAAACCTCACGCTCCATACTGCCTGCTGCGACCTGCTGCAGACCAAGCGCCTCTGACAATTCTTTTACGTTCATACTGTAACCCTCCTGATCCTCTATGGGATCTCACCTGATATAAACGGTCATGTCAAGGCTGGTCCCTTCTCCCGGTTTCGTATCTATTTTCAGGATATCGGTATTCTTTTTTATATTCGGCAGGCCCATGCCTGCACCGAACCCCATCTTCCTGACATTCTCATCTGCAGTGGACCAGCCTTCCTGCATAGCAAGTTCCAGATCCTCGATACCTTTACCGGTGTCAACGATCTGTATCCTCACAGACTCGCTGTCGATCTCTACATGCGCATGCCCGCCTCCGCCATGTATGAAAGCATTTATCTCTGCTTCATACATAGCGATAGCGACACGCTTCACTACAGGCGGGGCTACGCCCAGCTTTGAAAGGATCTTCTTTACGCTGCCGGACGCCTCTCCTGCCCTGTCAAAATCATCTTTCTCGATAACATAATCCAGTTTCATATCATCCTGACTCTACTTTTCTGCTGCACTGTACTGCTGAGCGATCATCATATCCTTGATCTTCATCAGTCTTGCCAGATTACTTCGCTCATTTTCATCCAGCTTCATTGTAATACTTTTTATAGTTTCCTGCAATGTAGGTATCTGGACATATTCAAGAGCGTTTACACGACGTCTCGTCTTCTCTATCTCTTCTGCAAGAAGCTGAGCTGTCTTCTCAGCCTGAGCAAGCTTCAGCATCAGAGGCAATACTTCGGAAAGCGCCTCAACTGATGAATCCAATTCTCCTGAAGTGAATGCAAGACCGTACGGGTAAATGTCACGTTTCTCGCTGCTGCTTTCACTGAAGCTGAAATCAGGCACGTCAACACTCATTACATTCCTTGTGTTTACTTCTGCATACACCTGTGTCTGCGGCAGCATCAGTGATTCCTGCAGGACAGCATCATCCATCTGTGCGCCTGCTATCACGAAGCCCGCATACACTCCTGCCATCTTTTCTTCCAGCTGGGTACGAAGCTCCATGTTTTCACGTATGAGCTCCAGGAACTTTTTCATAAGGTCATCACGCTTGTCTTTGAGGAGCTTGTGCCCTCTCATGGACGTCGTGAGCCTTTTTTTCAGCCTGGAAAGCTCCATTCTGGTCGGGTTTACCTGTAAAACTGCCATTTATAGTTCCCCCTTATTCATCATGCTTCACTGCATATTTTTCTATCATTTCAGGTTTGATCCTCTTCAGTTCGCTCTTTGGCAGTATATCAAGAAGTTCCCAGCCTATATCCAGGGTCTCTGCAATCTCCCTGTTGGTCGTGAATCCCTGGGATACATACTTTCTCTCGAACTCCTCTGCAAACTTTGCGTAGAGCAGGTCTGTCTCAGACAGCGCCGCTTCACCCAGGATCGTCATGAGTTCCTTTGCGTCCTTTCCTCTGGCGTAGGCTGCAAAGAGCTGGTTCATGGTGCCTGAATGGTCTTCTCTTGTCTTGTCAGGTCCTATACCCTTGTCCTTAAGTCGTGAAAGTGACGGCAGGATATCTATAGGCGGCATTACATTCTTTCTGTAAAGCTCTCTCGAAA
>CAKQNZ010000184.1 GCA_934255435.1 uncultured Clostridia bacterium
CTCACTATCACGACCGTTCTTCGAGCTACCTACACCTTTCTTACTTGCCATCGACCAGACACCTCCTCGCTATATCAGTTTAAAAATAAATTCTCAGTTTCAGCTTATTTTAAAGCAGCTTCAATAGTTTCGATCATTACAGCATTTGTAGCCTTTTCATCGATCTCAATGTTGTTTTCTTTAGCAAACTCTACGAGTTCAGCTTTTCTCATTGATTTCAGATTAGGCTTTTTTGCTGCCTTGTCATCAGCTGCCGGAGTCTCAGCCTTTACCGGAGCTTTTTCTCCGCCCACTGCAGTTATTTCAACTAAAGTGTATGGCTGTCTGTGACCCTGTTTCTTTCTGTAGTCTTTCTTTGCTTTGTATTTGAAGATTATAACCTTTTTTCCTTTGCCGGATTCGATTACCTTTCCTTCAACTGTAGCACCGTCAACGTAAGGAGCACCAACCTTAGCTTCTGCTCCATCACCCATAACGAGAACTTTGTCGAACACAACCTGTTCTCCATCTGCTACATTAAGCTTTTCTACAGCGATCTGGTCACCATTCTTGACTCTGTACTGTTTTCCGCCTGTTTCAATAATTGCGTACATGTAAACTATTACCTCCTCTATCCAGTCTCGCCTTCTAAGGCAGAAAGCCGTGAGCTTCCTTTAAACAACCTTTTCCGTGCGGCTTACATTCATATATTTTACTACATGCTTATATATTTGTAAAGAAAAAGTTTCTCACAATATCTTACACAGTGTATATCACTTTCCTGTACAGACTATTCTATTATGACACCGTCTTCATCGATCATTATCTCATCGTCAAAGAACGGCATATCAGGTTCACTTTCGTTTGTCCGGCCTTTCTTGTCCGGTGCTGCTTCCTCTTTCACCTCATCCTTATTGTCTTTGAGTGTTTCAAGAAGCATAGTCTCTACTCTGCTGAGTATATCAGGATTCTCTTCAAGGTATTTCTTGACATTTTCACGTCCCTGTCCGATGCGGTTATCTTCAAAGCTGTACCATGAACCGGCTTTTTTGAGTACATTGGCATCGACTGCACAGTCAAGAACATCTCCTACTTTTGAGATACCTTCACCGTACATTATATCGAATTCAGCCTGTTTGAACGGAGGCGCTACTTTGTTCTTCACGATCTTGACCTTTGTCCTGTTACCGAGTATCTCATCTCCGGACTTGATACTTTCGACTCTTCTGACATCCATCCTCATCGATGAAAAAAACTTCAGCGCCCTTCCGCCGGTGGTTGTTTCAGGATTGCCGAACATTACGCCGATCTTCTCTCTGAGCTGATTGATGAAAATTATCGTCGTGTTTGTCTTGTTGATTATGCCGGCAAGCTTTCTAAGTGCCTGCGACATGAGCCTTGCCTGTGCTCCCACTGTAGCATCACCCATAGCACCTTCGATCTCGTTTTTCGGCACGAGAGCTGCCACTGAGTCGACTACAACTACATCTATAGCACCGCTCCTGACCAGCATTTCAGCTATTTCAAGAGCCTGTTCGCCGAAATCCGGCTGCGATACAAGCAGTTCATCTATATCGACTCCAAGGTTCCTCGCATATTCCGGATCAAGCGCATGCTCCGCATCTATAAATGCAGCTTTACCGCCATTCTTCTGTGCCTCTGCAATGATATGGAGCGTCAGTGTCGTCTTACCTGACGACTCAGGTCCATATATCTCAACGATCCTTCCACGTGGAACTCCTCCTATGCCTGTCGCAAGGTCAAGACTCATAGATCCGGTTGATATCGCCTCTATATTAAGCTTGGCACCGTCATCGCCCAGTTTCATCACTGCACCTTTTCCGAAAGTCTTCTGGATCTGATCCATAGCACTCTGCAGTGCTTTATTGCGTTCTTCGTCATTTTCAAAGTGAGTATTTATAGGATTGAACTTTTTGTTGTTATTACTTGCCATTACGCCCCTCCATTCGTGAACATCTGTTCTTTTATGATACCCCATTATATATCCTGGGTCAAGTATAATCCTTTATTATCTTCAATAAAATTATTATATATGCCCATATTTTTGTTGTCAATATTTTCCATAAAATAATTTTGTTATATTGCAATTAAGTGTATCTTTTTCATATAGAATGGTGTATAATTAAATTGATATGCGGATGTAGTTTAGTGGTAAAACCTCAGCTTCCCAAGCTGAAGTTACGGGTTCGATTCCCGCCATCCGCTCCATGCTTAAACTCCTGTGATTGCAATGATTGCAGGAGTTTTTATTTTCTCAGATGTCCCACAACTCCTTCAGCTTCCTGTTATTGCCCCTTATATCCTCAAGGTAGTACGAAAGGAAAAATCCTGTAATCATAAGAATGATACAGACCACGGATTTCACATCCATATGGAGCGCACAGCTTCTGTTCAGTATATTGGGGATTATAGCAATGAAAAGTCCGAAGATTATAGAGAAGGTTGCAGTGTAGTACATATATATCAGTTTGTTTATCAGAAATGAAAAAACAAGTACACCGATCACGAGTCCGCACGCAGCAGGTATAAGTACTCTGAGGTCCAGCGTCGCCAGAGAATTCACATACAGCTCATAAAGACCAAACGACGAAAGTATGACTGCACTGTCCACTCCGGGGATTATTGATGATCCTGCAACCGCTATACCGAGAAAAATGCTCTGCATCAGGCTTGGATCCTCGATTTGAGTGAAACTGCCCTTGTTGATCGAAAAAAACAGTATACCGAATACAAACGCAGCAACTATGTATATATAGTACTTCTTTGAAAAACCTTCTTTTTTAACCTGCTTGTAAAAAAGCGGTACTGTTCCAAGAATAAGTCCAAGAAAAGTAAATCTTGTCTGCGCTTCGAAGTTCGCAAGAAAAAAATCTATTACCTTGCTGAAAAACAGTATACCTGTGAGTATCCCCAGCATCAGAGGGACAAGAAACCTGACATTGTTTTTAAAATCTCTGAATACAGTGCCTATGGCATTGATTGTCCTCTGATATAAGCCGAATATAACCAGCAGCACACTGCCGCTCAACCCCGGGGCTATACCGCCTATCCCTATTATTATCCCTTTTAAATAATTTTTCATCTCATCCTCTTTCTGATATATATGTCCGGTATTGAAAAAAGCTGAAACTTATAAAGTTTCAGCTTTTGATTGGTGCGGATAAAGGGATTCGAACCCCCATGAAGTAACCCTCACACGGACCTGAAC
>CAKQNZ010000185.1 GCA_934255435.1 uncultured Clostridia bacterium
CCTTTTATATTGTACAATATTAAATAAAGATGTGAATGATACTGGAAGGAACAATATAAATGGCAAAAAAACAGAAAAGAAAGATACACACAGGCATCCTCTCAAAACATCAGAGGGGGTTCGGATTCGTGACCTGTGAAGATATAGAACGTGATGTATTCATATCACCTGACTGCATGGGCAGTGCCATGGACGGAGATGAGGTAGAGGTGGACCTGATACCGGAATACCTCTGGAAACAGTCTCCGGAAGGAATCATAACAAAGGTACTTTCCAGAAAGATGACCGAAGTGGCAGGGACATTTGAAAAAAGTCATAAATTCGGTTTCGTAGTGCCGGAAAGCAGGAAATACAAAGAAGACATATTTATCCGCAAAAAAGATTTTTCAGGAGCCAGACGAGGCGACAAGGTAGTGGCTCAGATAACAAAATATCCCGAGAGAGGAAGCAAGGCAGAGGGCCGCATCGTCGAGATAATAAGCAGGGCCGGAAAGCCCGGCGGAGATATAAAAGCAATAGCCAGAAACTACGGCATGAGAGAGGCTTTTCCAAGCCGTGCAGCAGCAGAAGCTAAAGCCGTGAGCAAAAGAGGGATACGTGATAAAGACCTGAAAGGCAGACGCGACCTCAGGGCCAATACGATCTTTACCATAGACGGAGCCGATTCAAAGGACTTTGACGACGCTGTATCCATAAAGAAAATGGAAAACGGCAACTGGCTGCTGGGCGTCCATATCGCCGATGTGGCGCATTACGTAGCAGAAGGTGGCGCTCTGGACAAGGAGGCACTGGAAAGAGGCACAAGTGTCTATCTGCTGGATCAGGTGATACCGATGCTGCCGAAGGCCCTTTCCAACGGCATATGCAGCCTCAATCCCGGAGAGGACAGGCTGGCTCTTTCGGTGGATATGGAGCTGACGCCTGAAGGGGAGCTGGCAGGGCATGAGATCTATGAGAGCGTGATACATTCAAAAGCACGACTTGTATACGACGATATATCCGATATGCTGGAAAACCATGACACGGCCATGATGGAGAAATATGCAGATATCAAAGATGATATATTCGCCATGGGGCAGCTGGCAGCAAAGCTCAGGGAAAAGCGCAGCGAGAGAGGAAGCCTTGACTTTGATCTCGATGAAGCACACATCACACTGAACGACAGCGGTATACCTGTGGATGTGGATATAACTCAGAGAAGAACAGCCAACAAGATGATAGAGGAATTCATGCTCCTTGCCAATGAGTCAGTTGCAGAGCATTTCTACTGGCTCGAAGTACCCTTCATATACAGAGTCCATGAGAAACCTGCACTGGAAAAAATGGAGCAGCTGAAGATCTTCTTAAGAAGTATGGGAATAACACTGAGAGGCAGTACAGACAGTGTACATCCACGGGTGCTCAGCAGCATACTCAAAAGCGTTGAAGGCAAGTCCTCTGAGGGTGTAGTGAACACAGTAACATTAAGATCCATGCAGAAAGCTTTTTACGGTACAAGCTGTGAAGGGCATTTCGGCCTTGCACTGAAATATTACTGCCATTTCACATCACCTATAAGACGGTATCCTGATCTGATGATACACAGGATAATAAAGTCAGTGCTGAAAGATGGAGTGACATCCAAAAGCATGAAGCATTATAGAGAGACTGCAGATGAGATAGCAGATCAGTCGTCAGCAGCAGAGCGCAAGGCGATAGAAGTCGAACGTGAAGTCGAAAAACTGAAAAAAGCAGAATATATGTCATATCATATAGGCGAGGTATACGACGGCATCATCAGTGGCACGACGAACTTCGGTATATATGTGCAGCTTGAGAATACCATAGAGGGTCTTGTGAGGATAGAAGACCTGTGGGATGATTACTATATTTACATTCCGGAGCAGTATGCACTCCAGGGAGAACACAACAAAAAAATGTACAAGCTGGGAGACAGAATAAAGATAGTAGTCGATAATGTGGATATCCAGCGCCATGAGATAGACTTCCAGCTTGCAGACTGATACGGATCACTGAGCCCCCCCTGAGTATGCTGCGGAGGTCATATCATTTGGGTACCGGGGGCACAGCTTATAGCTGACAGAGCGTCGCCGGCCTCGTCTATAAGAACTGTTTTAAGAGCCATATCACCCAGGGAAAGGACTCCTGCCAGTTTTGAATTTTCGATGACAGGGAGTCTGCGTATCTGCTTTGTTGCAAAAATAAGAGCAGCGTCATGTATGTTTGTATCAGGAGTCACTGTTTCAGGATCTGACGTCATGATGCTGCCGCATGTCATGTCTTTCAGAGACGGTGTTCCTTTTTCCAGGGAAGACAGAGCTCTGAGGACTATGTCACGGTCAGTTATGACGCCTTTCAGTTCGCCTCTGATGCTGCACACAGGCAGCATACCTATATTTTCTTTTTTCATTTCACCGGCAGCCAGCAGCACCGGAGTATCTTCACTGACACATACGATATCAGTACTCATAAGTTCACTTACTTTCATAACGGTCTCCTTTACATTTTGTCTATGATATTAGGATTGCCGTTTTTTCGTTAATTATCGTTCTTTGCCCCAGAAATTCCTGGTGAAAAGTATTATCACGGTGAAAAGTTCCAGTCTGCCTATTATCATCAGAGCGCTCAGATAGATCTTAAGCACAGGATGGAAATATGAAAAATTGCCAAGAGAGGCAGTTTCTCCGAAAGCAGAGCCGGTATTTGAAAGCATTGCCAGTGCTGATGTGAAAGATGTTTCCAGATCTATCCCCTGGAAACACAGTACGATACATGAAAAGATCAGCATCAGCATGAATGTCAGTATGAAAACTGTTATATCTGAAACGACAGATGAAGATACAGGATTTTTTCCAAGTTTCACTGCGACGACAGAACGTGGATGTATGCGTTTTACACATCCTCTGCCAATGAGTTTCAGCATCACCAGTACACGTATGACTTTGATGGAGCCAGATGTGGAAGCTGCACAGCCTCCTGCAAACATCAGCAGTATCAGCGTCATCTGGCATACTGAAGGCCAGACTGTATATGGTGAACGGGAATAGCCTGACGTTGTGGACATACTGACTACCTGAAAGAATGAATCACGAAGCGAATCAGACAGAGAGCTGTCGCTGTTGAAAAAAAGTCCGGCTGTGCAGATCAGTACAGACG
>CAKQNZ010000186.1 GCA_934255435.1 uncultured Clostridia bacterium
GTACTGGTGCAATGATCGGTATCGAATTCGTTAAGAGCAAGGCTACAAAAGAACCAGATGCTACATTAGTTGGCGCTATAGTTCAGGAAGCTATGAACAACGGTCTGATGTTAGAATCAGCTGGTACTTACGGAAACGTAGTCAGATTCCTGTGCCCACTTTGCGTAACTGACGCTCAGCTGGAAGCTGGATGCGAAATCTTCGAAAAGGCTATCGAAACTTGCATAGCTAAATAAAACCGGCTATAATAAAGGTACGGACATAGTCCGTACCTTTTTTCTTTGAAAAGAATACAAATTAGGAGAGTGTTTATGAAAAAAATCAATGTGGCCTTGATGGGATTCGGTAACGTCGGGCAGTCGTTCGCCAGGATCCTTATTGACAAAAAGAGCGAAATAGAGCAGCAGTACGGAGTCACAGTCAATGTGGTTGCGATAACGACAAAAACAAGGGGAAATCTTGTGGATGCATGGGGTATAGACCTTGAAAGAGTTCTCATGCACCTCAATGAAAACGGTGTTTTTCCTAAGATGAATGAGACGATACTACAGAGAAATTCACTGGATATCGCACGTGATGTTGAATATGATGTCCTTGTTGAGATGACACCGCTGGAATACAGTAGCGGACATGTCGCTACTGAACATATTATGACTGCACTGAATAGAGGAAAGCACGTTATATGTGCCAACAAAGGACCTCTTGCATGGCATTACAATGAGCTTCAGACTCTGGCAGACAGCAAAAACTGCAGATTCCTGTTTGAGACTACAGTTCTTGACGGTACACCTGTTTTCAGCATATTCAGAGAGAACCTCAGGATGTGCAAGGTCACTGAGATAAAAGGTATACTTAACAGTACGACAAACTATGTGCTTCAGGGTATAGGCAATGGTCGTGAACTTAAAGACGTTATATCAGAGGGTAAAAAACGTGGATTCATCGAAGCTAATCCTGATAATGACACAGAAGGGCGTGAAGCTGCCGCCAAGATGGTAGTTCTTGCCAACGTTATGATGAATGCAGGAGTGACACCGGATGACGTTGAGATACACGGTATCAAGGATATCACAAAAGAAGCCATAGACAAGGCAGCGGCTGACGGTAATGTGATAAAACTGATATGCAGAGCATATCATAAAGACGGTAAAGTCGTTGTAAGGGTATGTCCTGAAGAAATATCAAAATATGATTCATATGCATCTGTATCAGGTACATCTCTTGCCATATCTATCACTACAGATCTGATGGGTACAATGACTATAATAGAAGAATCACCTGAAGTAGAGCAGACCGGTTACGGTGTATTCTCAGACCTGCTCACTATCATAAAAGACGGAGAACAGCAGTAAATCTCTTTATGTCAGCTTTTCAAAAAAGCTATCGCAGATACATATCAGACACAGGAAAGAGGCATAGATATTATGCCTCTTTTTGAATGTCATGCATTTTTCGTGACGCAGTATTTGACAGAATTCAGAATATACTGCAGCAGATCTGCGCGACAGGGCACTCTGTTACAGATACATAGTGAGATTATCCTTGAGATTGTTTTCGATGTCTATGAGTTTGTTGGCTGTATCAACAGCAGCAAGGTCTGCTGATGCATACTGATTTATATACTTGTGAAGATTGCGCATACCGGTATCGCAGCCTTTGGTTATGATATTGGCTATGGCCCTGTCGCTGTCTTCCATATCCAGTTTCATATCGGCGCTGATATGCGCCATTGCCTTTGTCATCATACCGATGTCTTTATCGTTTTCCCAGTAGCCTTTAAGGCTGTTGGAATTTTCATTGAGAAGACGCTTGTGATCATCTCTGGATTCTTCAAGCACTTTCCTGAGTGCCGGGTTGTGCACAGACTCCAGCAGATCGTCAAAGGAAAACAAAGCCATATGAAGCCCTTTCCCAGTCTGCTGCAGGAGCTGTACTGTATCATTTCTGCTCATATTAAAAACCTCCTTCTGATGGTATTATCTGTAGAAGAAGGTTTTTGATACTTACTGTATTGCGATACCCATATCGGAAAGCTTTGCTTTTATACGGTCAAGAGTCTCTTTGTTCCTGCAGCCGATCCTGTGCAGATGGACTCCGTCTGTAAGCGAACTGATGGGAGCAGAATTTTTTTCTTTGCCTATACGGTTCATGAAGTTATCAACGTCATATCTTGAAGAAAGGTCGAGTTTTGCAGATATCTCACCGTAGACAGCATGCTCTATCGCTACATCGATAACGGTGGCGCCAAAATCCACTATCGTATAAAGTTCATCTCTCAACTGGTCGAAACCATGCTGACATGCGATAAGTCCTGTATATGGGAAACTCTTTTCGTCTTCATGCATATAGACATATCCTTTGGGAGTAGCAAGGATATCCATTCCGGAAGCTCTCAGAATAGCCACATCCCCGACAATTATCTGTCTGCTCACATCAAGCGTGTCTGCGAAGTGTGAAGCCGTGACAGGGCCGTTTGCTTCGGTAAGTGCCTTTTTTATATATTGTCTGCGCCGTTCTGATTTATCCATAAGATCTATGTCCCCCTTTGCGTTTAAAGATTGTTGTGAATTTAACGAACACTATTAAATAATAACAGAAAAAGGAAGAAGAATCAAACCTGCAGTTTAGAAAAAATAAACAACGGAATTTTTATAACGGAAATATTGAGGCCACCGTATGTATATCTCTGGTAACAACTGCATTTTGAGACTGTCCTGATGGTACATGGAAAGTTCAGAAAGATGATCACAGTGTTTACCTCTGCGAGCGTATCGTACTGTTTTAAGAGCCGGCGACTGACAGTTATTCGAAAGAAAAAACTGGTGACCGTACATTGTATGTGATGCTGTGAAGCTCCACCGGAATACTCAGGTATTAAGAACATGCTTTAGCCTCTGGCAAGGTGTGTACAGATGTAATGCTGGAGAAGTAAAGAAAGGGTGGAAGTTATCCAGAAGTTTTTTGAAGATAATTGATAAAAAGCATTGACACACTGGGGTAAATCTGATAACATAGACAAGCTGTCGCAGAAAAGCCAACGAAAACAGAGACAAAAGAGATCATAAACGGTCATAAAAAAGTCGAAAAAAGTAGTTGACAAATGAAACGACAAGCGATATAATAAAGAAGTTCGCTTGAAG
>CAKQNZ010000187.1 GCA_934255435.1 uncultured Clostridia bacterium
TTCATATGACTTTTCTATATCATCGATGCTTACGCCTGCTATGAGGAGAAGCTTCTGTCTGTAATGATCGAAGGCGATAACTTTGTCGAAAAGCATCAGATCCATGTCTCTGAACTCCTGATTCTCGTCTTCGTCAGGTCTGCTGCTCATCAGCGGCTTCAGCTTCGGCTCGCTGTATTTGATGTAGTCGTATGAGAAATATCCCACAAGACCACCTGTGAATGACGGCATATCCTCCATGGCAGGAGTCCTGTAGTCTGCAAGGATCTTTCTGAGCACGTCTCCCGGATGGCTTACTGTCACTGTTTCCTTTTTCTCGCTGCCGTCCGGCATGGTCTCTCTTACTGTCACAATGTCGTCCAGACATGTTATCTCCATCCTGGGATCGTATCCCAGGAACGAATATCTGCCCCATACCTCGCTCTGGCTGGCGCTTTCCAGAAGGTAGCAGTGTCTGCTGGCCTTCCTCAGTGTCCTCATTACCTCCACAGGCGTATACCTGTCTGAAAGCATCTCCCTGCATACAGGTATACGTCTGTAATCTCCTGATGCTGCTATTTCTTTTACTTTGTCAAGTGACGGATACATTTATATTACCTCCTGAATGTTATCGTTTGCTGTGCCCTGCCGCAGACGCAGTCGGTTTCAGCCAAATCAAAGATTTGGGAAACCGTTGCGTTTGACCTTCCACGATTTGCCTTGCAAATCGGGATAGGTCATAAAAAAAGTCCCTGATAGAAAACTTGTTTCTATCAAGGACGAGTTATGCTCGCGGTGCCACCTTGATTCATGGTCTGACCCATGCTCTCTGCGAAGTGCCTTCACACTCCCGGCAACTGACGTATGCCTCCACGTCACAGAATACTCGGCAATACTGAGATATACCTTTGACTGTGCCCTCGGCGGTCCATTTGACAGCTTGCATTTCCATCCGGATCACACCATCCCAGACTCTCTGTGGGCGCACCACTGCCTTTATCTCCGCTTCATCGGTTTGTTTATTGTTTATTTTCTACAAAAATACCACGTTTTTATGTGTATGTCAACAAAAACGCAGTATTTCATACTTATTTTATCTGATTCACCATTATTACCGCCCTGTGATTGGTCCTTGTACCAAATAACATTATCCCGGTCACATCATCAGGCGGTACTATCAGATTTCAGTATTTTTCCTATTCTTCCACCGGATACATCACCATGTTGATGGCTTTCTTTGCTTTCTCTGCTTTTGTCTCGTCAGGAATAGATACGAACAGTTCTCTCTGTCCCATGCTGTAGGTGTATTCGTATGAATCCTCTCCGGTGAGGGCTATGGTCTTGATGTCCCATTTATCCGGATCTGCCAGCTGCATCTTCACCAGAGCCGCTATGTCCCTGTCACTGAGGTCTGTCTGCATCTTTCCCTTTACAGCGTCAAGAATATCTGTGTAGCCTGTCAGCAGCGCCGTGCTTCCTGATATCTTGTCTATCATCGCTTTGAGAACCAGCTGCTGGTTCCTTATGCGCTGCTCGTCTTCATCCTTGAATGACTTTCTCTCTCTTGCAAAATAAAGGGCTGCTTTGCCGTCAAGATGATTGACACCTTTGCTGTACCTGTAATCCGATACTGCTGATTTGAAAGCATATTTGGAATTTACATCTATGCCACCGATGGCGTCCACCATTTTCACCAGCATGGAAAAGTTTATCCTGACATAGTAGTTCATCTCCACTCCCAGCCAGTCTTCCACTGTGGACACGGTCTCGTCGATGCCGTATATGCCTGAGTGGGTCAGCTTGTCCATGGCGCCGTATGTATGGAGCGGCAGATATGTATCCCTCGGTATGGAAGTCAGCAGTATGGTCCTGGTCTTCGGGTTCACAGTCACGATCATATTCACATCGCTTCTTGAGACCTGATCTATATCGCCGTAGACGTCTATCCCGGAGATGTAGATATTGTAGGAATCCTCAGTGACATTGACTTTTTTCGAGCTGTCGTCCGATTTGACCTCCACCGACGTCCTGTATATCACATTTGTGTTTTTAGCAAATCCGTCTATTTCCTCGCATATCATTTTGTAATTGCTTTTGCTGACGAAAAGTATATTGTCGTGCCTGCCGCCTTTGCTGTCCACCAGCTTGTTTCCTGCTGATACGAGATCCGGCGATTCCTTGTAACTGACGTCTGCCCTTGTGACCAGCTTGCCTCTGGCTTCCTTGTAAGTCCGGCTTTCCGCTTTTGATACATATACAGACTTTCCGGATATGTCATCTACCGTACTGAAACTGCCGTCTTTCAGCACCACGACGTAGAATTTTTCCGACTGGACCAGATGCCCGCTGACTTTACTGAATGTGTCATAAGTCCGGTAAACATAAAAGCTTGAGAATGCTGATATCAGTATCACTGCCGCCGCCATTATAAGTCCGATGATATGCATTATACGGCTGCGACGTCTGTATCGGAAAAGCATCAGCGTACCTACATCTACTGCCACGATCATCAGTACTATCACTACCATGAATTTAACCGGCAGTATGTTCAGCAGCCCCAGAAACATCATCAGTACTGCTTCTGAAAACAGCATGAGTATTATCGCTGCGATACCGCCCGGAAAATCCGGCAGTCTGAAAATCTCCCTGAAACGCCATGCACTGCACCTTTTTTTGTTATCCTCGTTCATAGATCCAACAACCTTCTCTGATCATAGAAATATACCTGTTAAAACATGGTTATGATACCATAGATGCAGGATATGTGCAAATTTACGGAGAAGCAAATCAGATACAGTCAAAAAAAATTCCGGCAAATTCGGAATCGGATTCCGAATTTGTCAGGAAAACAAGATTCAATCTGAATCAACCAGGATATTTTCGATATATTCCCTGCAGTATGATTCAAGCTTGCTGAAATCCAGAGTTGCTTTCAAATATCCGGCTTTACAGTTTTTATTATGTTTCTGCCTGTATATCAATCTGGCGTTGCTTCTTATTTTATCTTTATTTTTTCTTATAAAAAATAAAGGAAGCAGATAAACCACTTCCTTTGAGTTTAAAATTTCCCACTGTC
>CAKQNZ010000188.1 GCA_934255435.1 uncultured Clostridia bacterium
AGCACGGTGCCGTCCTGATAGTAGTAGTCTGTCTTCGTTGTCTCTGTGGTTTCTCCATCCAGGCCTTTCACCGGCTTCGTTTCTGCTTTGCTGATACGCTGTCCGCTGCCGTTGTAGAGTAGTTGAATACACGATATCCTTTCTCTGAATCATTTATTGGGGCCAGCTTCGAAGGTTGGTTGCCATTATGGTCATAATCGTATACGAACAATTATATACATCCAGGCTTCACCGTGACTTTCCTTCGCTGTTTTTTATCTTCTCGAAAATACCGTATTTTCTGTATTCCTGTGCTTTCACTGCTGCTGAGTTGCCGTCTTTGTCCAGCTTATACAGATCTGCGCCTTCTTTTATGAGCAGATCGACTACATTCCCTGCTCCGCAGGAAGCTGCTGCCATCAGCATTGTGACTCCGTCACGGCTCGCATGGTCGATGTCGTTGTTTTTCAGATATTCTCTGACGGCTTCGGTATCATCCGCTGCTGCGCATGCCAGCACCACACGGAACTCTTTCTCATCAAAATTATTTTTCCCTTTCAGATACGGTATCAGCACATCGTTTTTTCCTGTAAATGCAGCTTTCAGATGGTCGTCTATCTTTATTTTTCTGAAATTGCCTTGTTCTTCTGCTTTTCGCATCAGTATACCAGCTAATCTGTACTGCGTGCAGCCTGCATAATATCCGCCGTTAAATACATTCCCCACAGCTTTTGTCGTCACCTCAGCATCGTGTTCAAGAAGCAGTTGCACGAGTGCTTCTGTAATTTCATCGTCATGCGTTTCACCTGAAGCTGCAAGAGAAAGTGCAGTCTGCCCGTTTTTATTCACGGTATCCACGGAAGCTCCATTTTGCAGCAGGATATTTACAAGTGCGATATCTGCATCCCGTGAACAGAACATGAGATTCGTCTCATATTCTTCGTCATCCATATAATCCACATCCGCTCCCCCACGTATAAGCAGCTCCACTATATCTGCTGCCTGTGAACCACGACCCAGTGCAACACGCAAAGGTACATCGCTGGAATATGTCCTGCCTACATCATCGCTTATCCCCGGACCGAACTTATTGATGCTGGCTCCACTTTTTATGGCGGCTTCCGCCATACCTGTGTCACACTCATCGATCGCAGTCAGCAGGACTATATCAGGATCACCGCCATCTGCAAGGTATTCCTTGTATTCACTGCTGTCAAATGATTTAGAACAACCCGATATAGACGTCATGATAACCACTGCAAACAATACTATCAAAATATATGATCTTTTCATGATTTCTTACCTCCGGAGATCGATGTCTGTATTTTCCGGAACACATCATATTCTTTGAACTGCAATGCTTTCAGAGCTGCTGTCTGTCCATCCCAGTCACGTTTGTCAAGATCTGCGCCTTCTTTTATGAGCAGATCGACTACATTCCCTGCTCCGCAGGAGGCTGCTGCCATCAGCATTGTGACTCCGTCACGGCTTGCGTGGTCTATGTCATTGTTTTTCAGATATTCTCTGACGGCTTCGGTATCGTCCGATGCCGCACATGCCAGCACCACACGGAATCCTTTTTCATCAAAAGACTTCTTTCCTTTCAGGTACGGTATCAGCACATCGCTTTTTCCTGTAAAGGCGGCTTTCAGATGATCGTCTATCTTTATTTTTCCGAGATTGCCCTGTTCTTCTGCTTTTTCGAGCAGCAGATTAGCCAGCCTGAGCTGGGTACATCCTATGTACGGACTGTCCACACATATGTCCTGTCGCATAACGTTCTTCACAGCTTTTGTCGTGACCTCAGCATCGTAGTACAAAAGTTCTCTGACGATCTGCTCCGTTGAAGAACAGTCCCGGTATTCCCCGGAGGTCGCAAAGAACAGGGCCGTTTTCCCGTCCGCATCCTGTGTATTTACATCAGCTCCGTTCTCCAGCAGGAGGTCCGCCAGACCGGTCTTTTTCTTACTGGCACAGTACATCAAATATGTTTCTTTACTCTTCGGATCTGCATAGTTCACATCCGCACCTTTATCTATCAGCAGTTCCACGATATCAGGTGCCAGCGACCCTCGCTCAAGAGCATATCGCAGCGGCGTACGGGCAGAGCCTGTCGTTTCCTTCATCTCCGATTTCACGGTTTTGCTGAAACTGTTCACATCTGCACCCTTCCCTATCGCTGATTTTGCCACTTTCAGATCATGCTCTTTTATAGCCATATACAGCGCTTTCGAAGGATCTTCACCAGCTTTCAGACTGTCTGCATGTCCATTGCCGTCGTATTCTTTTGTACATCCGCTCGCAAATACCATGACCATTAGCAGCACTGCAAATGCAAGATATGCTTTTTTCATTGGATCGCTACCTCCATGCAAATCTAACAAGCCTTCCAGATCTTGAAAAGTTTCTTTTGTTTGACTTCAGTCCTTTAATAAACCTCCTTGCCATTTTTCCTGATTTAAAATTAATTCCACCTGCCATTAATAAATTGCTTTTATCTATCTTTTTCCCTGGTTTGAATCCTGTCAACCACCAACTCCTATATTGATACCTTGAAAATAAAACACTATATCTTCGTGAGCCCTTTGGCTTCATATTACAAAGAGAAAACCACATTTCAAGCATATTGTTATCAGTTGCACTCATATACCATCCTTTACCAAATTTTGTTTTTCTATGGTATATTCCTATTTCGGCACCATTTGATGCTCCATATCTCCCTTTCCAAAACTGTATCCGCCACCTTTTTTTATCATATTTAAAATATGATTTTACTGTATGTATGTTTATGCATATGTTGCTCGAAAAACGATCATATGTATTACAATATCCAAAGGCTCTCTGCCAACAATATGTCTTGGAATAAAATATTTTCTGCCCAAAATCGTATTGAAATCCCGCCATACCAACTACATTTGGAATTCTACCAGCCCAATGCCCGCTAGGATCCGTATAGTTTATAGGATTGTTTTTACAGTACGCATACAGGTGCAGTGTGTCTGGCTGGTCTGCTTCGCCTCTGTATGTGTCCTGGGTTATGAATCTGGCGT
>CAKQNZ010000189.1 GCA_934255435.1 uncultured Clostridia bacterium
GTCACAGGCAGTGTCGGCAAAACGTCGGTGCGTGATATGGTATACTACATACTCAGCGAGAAGTATGTATGTGGCCGTAACATGAAAAATTACAACAACGACATAGGATTGCCGCTGTCGATATTCCAGTTCGACAGCAGTACCGAAGCAGTAGTCCTCGAGATGGGCATGAGCGGATATGGTGAGATCGACCGCCTTGCAGGGATAGTAAGACCGGATATAGGGATAATAACGAATATAGGCATTGCACATATAGAGAACCTCGGCAGCAGAGAAGGTATTTTCAAAGCAAAGATGGAACTTGCAGGACATATACCTGAGAGCGGCGCACTTGTTTATGCAAAGAGCGATATGCTTACAAAAGAGTCCACAGCCGGGAATTACAGACAGGTTTCAGCAGGTACAGACCGTGACTGTGATTATGTGATTTCAAATATTGACGACAGGGGTATCGAGGGTATAGAATTTACACTGGAACATGATGGAAAGACGTTTGATGTCAGACTTCCTGTTCCGGGAAAACACAATGCATTGAACAGTGCTGTTGCTGTTGCAGCGGGAGAACTTCTCGGCGTCAGTGCAGAAGATGCTCTGAAGGGACTTTCGAAACTTGAGCTGACAGGCAGGAGGCTGAGATATATCAGAGGCAGGCAGGTGGATGTGATAGACGATACATACAACGCCAGTCCGGACTCGATGAAAAGTGCGCTGAAAGTACTTGAAAGCAGTCCGCTGCCTGAGGAGGGAGGCTCCAGGCGGACTGCGATACTTGGAGATATGTTCGAGCTCGGTGATGAAAGCAGGAAGCAGCACCGTGAAGTCGGCATATTTGCGGCAGGTCTTGATATAGACCGCATCATTGCAGTCGGCAGCGATGCTCGTGAGATCTTTGAAGGTGCACAGGGCGGCAGAGCAGAAGTGATATATTTCAGCACCAAAGAAGATTTTTATGCCAGACTGGGAGAGTTCGCAGGCAAAGGCGATATCATACTTGTAAAAGGCTCAAGAGGCATGAAAATGGAAAACATTGTGGAAAAACTTATAGAATATCAGGAGTTGTAAGGATGTATATCAGTATAGGAATAATAATCATAATAGCTTTTTTGATCTCAGTATTGATAACGAAATATGAAATACCGATCCTGAAGCGCAAGGCAGGACAGAATATAAGAGAAGACGGTCCCCAGTCGCATCTTTCCAAGGCAGGTACGCCGAGCATGGGAGGCATAGCGATAATAATCGCTGCATCGGTAGCGTGTGCAGCAGGATATTTCATATTCGGAGGCCGTGCTTCAGAAGTAATAATAATAATAGCTGTATTCGTGGGATTCGGGCTGATTGGATTTTTCGATGATTACCTGAAAGTAATAAAGAAAAACAATCTGGGTCTCAGAGCTTACCAGAAGTTCGGACTGCAGATAATTTTTTCAGTGATACTGGCTGTATATCTTGCAGGATATTCAGATGGCAGCACATTCGTATTCATTCCTTTTGCAAATATCAACGTGGATTTCGGTATCATGTACATACCATTCATAGTATTCGTGATGCTGGCAATGACGAATGCTGTGAATCTTACAGATGGGCTCGATGGACTGGCAGCAGGTTCCACTGCGTTCATATCACTGTTCTTTGCAGTTGAAGGTCTTGTATACGGTGTATGTTCAGGTTCGTTCTTCTGCAGTGCACTCTGCGGTGCATGTCTCGGATTCCTTGTTTTCAACAGGAACCCTGCCAGAGTATTCATGGGCGATACAGGGTCGCTGGCGCTTGGAGGCGGACTTGCGGCAGCAGCGATAGTGATGAAGCTGGAACTGATGCTTCCGATAGTGGGGCTGCTTTATGTGATCGAAGCACTTTCAGTCATTATACAGGTAGGATACTTCAAGCTTAGTGGAGGCAAACGTATTTTCAGGATGGCGCCGATACATCACCACTTTGAAAAATGCGGGTATACAGAAGTTCAAGTTGTTATATCGTTCTGGATATTTGCGATATTATGCTGCATAGCAGGATTCATTATCATATAGTTACCTGTATTTCAGGAGATTAATAACTGAAATGAACGGCTTTGCAGCTGGCATAGGAATTATGATCAGAGCCGTCTGGCAGAGGTATGGTGTCTGCACAGCGGCTCAGATTTGAAATAAACGGTTTAGGAGATGATACAGATGGAAAACAGAAAACATACAAGCATAGAAGGGAAAAAAGTCCTCGTTATAGGTCTGGGCAATTCAGGAAAGGCCGCAGTACAGGCAATGGTAAAGCTGGGAGCAGAGGTGTCTGTCCAGGACAGCAAGAATGAAGGCGATATAGACACTCAGCTGATCGCATTCCTTAGGGATAAAAATGTAACATGCTATCTTGGCTGTCAGCCGGATGATATGAGTGCTTTCGACATGCTGATACTGAGTCCCGGAGTTTCACCGGAGCTTGGATTCATAAAAGAGGCCAGGAAAGCCGGAGCTGAGATAATAGGAGAGCTTGAGATAGCATACAGAGTCGGAAACGGCAACTATGTAGCTATAACAGGAACAAATGGCAAGACTACGACAACTACACTGGTAGGCGAGATATACAAAGCATCAGGAAGAAAAACCTATGTTGTGGGCAATATAGGCGTTGCTGTGATTTCTAAAGCACTGTCAGCAGAAAGTGACAGTTGGCTCGTCACAGAAACAAGCAGTTTCCAGCTGGAAACTACAAGGGATTTCAGACCGGAGATATCAGCGATACTCAATCTGACGCCTGATCATATGGACCGACACAAAACAATGGAAAAATACGGCGAAGCAAAAGCCAAGATATTCAAAAATCAGAGCGAAGACCAGTACTGCGTGATAAACTATGACGACAAGGTATGCCTGGCGCTGGCAGACGACTGCAGAGCAAAAGTAGTGCCTTTCAGCAGGAAAGAGGAACTTGGTTTCGGAGCTTTTGTCAAGGATGGAAAGATAACAGTCAGAAACGAAGCAGGAAAGACTGTAGAGATA
>CAKQNZ010000190.1 GCA_934255435.1 uncultured Clostridia bacterium
GCTCTTGTACGGGCTATTACACCCTGATCCATCTGGTCTGCAAGTTCGTCAGGACCATATGCTACGAAGTGCATACCCATCTTGGCGCATCCGTACATCCATGCATATGACATATTGTTTCTTATATCTCCGCAGAACACTACCTTGACTTCATTGAGAGGTTTGTCTGTGTGCTCCTCAATGGTGAGCATGTCTGCCAGTATCTGTGTCGGATGGTCTGTATCTGTCAGGCCATTCCAGACCGTCACGCCGGAATGTGTCGCAAGACACTCCACGATTTCCTGATCGAAGCCTCTGTATTCTATACCATCAAAGAAACGGCCCAGTACCTTTGCTGTATCTTCAAGGGACTCTTTCTTCCCCATCTGCGATGTTTTTGAGTCAAGATAAGTCACATGTGCTCCCTCGTCATGGCACGCTACTTCAAAAGAGCATCTTGTCCTTGTTGATGTCTTCTCGAAAAGCAGCACGATATTCTTGCCTTTGAGAACTTCATCAATGATGCCGGCTTTTTTCTTCGCTTTGAGTTCATGTGCAAGATCCAGCATATATCTTATTTCTTCCGGAGTGAAATCCATCAGTGTCAGAAAACTTCTCCCTTTTAAATCAACAGCCATTTTAAACGCTCCTTTATATATAAATTTATGATCAGCCTTCCGGCTGCTTCATATCATCAGTATATATCATATGTTAAATCCTGAAGGAGCAAATGTCAAACATTTTTGTGCATAAATATTTATTTTTTTGTATATTTTCTTTGTTTCTCACTTTTCATACAAACAACTCATACTGCCTGTGTCCCTGATTCATTGCCATTTTATCAGATCTGCAATATCGCTTGATTTTGAATACATATGCATAAAGTCTGTATTATGCAGCGAATGCTCAGACCCTCTTTCCGTGGAACTGATAGTAGCATGTTTCCAGCCTGCCGTTGTAAAGTTTGCGCCTGCGTTCAGCTTTCCTGCCCATTGCTTTCTCTTCGGCTTCTTTGTCTGTAGTTATCATGAAAAGGGACCAGTCCGGATTCTCACTGAAGAATTTCCTGAATCCTGCATAGATCCCCTCTATCTCTTCTTTCTCTCCGATACGCTCGCCATACGGAGGATTGGTTATGACTATGCCGTTCTTCCCTTCAGGTCTGAGCTTGCGTGCGTCTGCTTTTTTGAAAACTATGCAGTCGTCGACGCCTGCCTCCTCTGCATTGGCTCTTGCAGCTTCCACTGCCTTCATGTTTATATCGAAGCCGTATATATTCAGCTTTTTATCGTAATCCATAGCTTCAAATGCCGCTCTTCGCTCTTCCTTCCAGAGCTTTTCCGGTATAAGCTCCCATCCTTCCGATGCAAAATGCCTGTTTATGCCCGGTGCTATGTTGCGTCCTATCATTGCTGCTTCGATGGGTATCGTTCCCGAACCGCAGCACGGATCGATGAGCAGCCTGTCATCACGCCAGAATGAGAGCTGGATCATGGCAGCTGCAAGTGTCTCCTTGATGGGGGCAGTAACGTCCGACGTCCTGTAGCCTCTCTTGTGGAGCCCGACTCCGCTGGTATCCACCGTGAGCGTCACACGGTCTTTAAGCAGTGTAGCTTTGACGGCATATTCCGCTCCGGTCTCCTCGAACAGCTCCACGCTGTAGAATTCCTTGAGTTTTTCCACGATCGCTTTCTTGACTATGCTCTGGCATGCCGGTACGCTGTGGAGTGTTGATTTCACCGATGTTCCCGTTACTGTGAATTTGCCGTCTATAGGTATCAGCTGCTCCCACGGCAGTGCCTTCGTCTGCTGGAAAAGCTCTTCGAATTCCCTGGCTTCGAATTCTGCCATCTTCAGCAGCACCCTGTCAGCGGTCCTCAGCCACAGATTGGATCTCACGATGGCACGTTCGTCCCCTGTATATGTGACCTTGCCGTTCTCTGTCTTTATTATCCTGTATCCCAGTGCTTCAATCTCACGTTTGACTACTGCCTCGAGTCCGAATGTTGCTGTTGCTATGAGTTCAAATTTCATATGGTGCTGTTTCCTTTCGTCTTTGAATGTTATATATATGTTTCACGTCTGTTGAGGCTGTTCCTGCTGATGATGTCTATATATTTCAGCGATTCTCCGGTGCCTTTTGCTACACATGATTCCGCATCATCTGCTATCCTCGCTGTTATACCTGTCCTTGATGATATACGTTTGTCTATCCCTCTGAGATATGCTCCTCCGCCGGTTATCATTATGCCGTATTCACCTACATCTGCTGCAAGCTCAGGCGGCGTCTTTTCAAGTACTGAATGTGTCGCCTCGCATATCACATCCAGCGGTTCATCCAGAGCTTCAAGTATCTCTTCCGATCCCACTTCGATGCTTCTCGGCAACCCTGTGACAAGGTCCCTGCCTTTGCATACAGCTCTGTACATCTCTTCTCCCTCGTATGCACAGCCTATTTCTTTCTTGAGTTTTTCAGCCATGCGCTCGCCTATGAAAAGGCTGTATTTCTTGCGCATATATTTGATTATCGCATCATCGAACCTGTCGCCTGCTATCTTCACCGATGTACTTGTGACTATGCCTCCCAGAGAGATGACCGCTATATCAGTGGTGCCTCCGCCTATATCTATCACCATCATGCCTTCAGGCCCCGTTATATCCACGCCGGCGCCGATCGCAGCAGCTACAGGCTCTTCTATGAGATATACAGATCTGCCTCCCGCCTGGAGAGCTGCCTCCTTGACCGCACGCTTCTCGACTTCTGTCACGCCGCTGGGAACGCATACGATTATCCGTGGCTTGAAAAATCTGCTGCTGCCGCAGGTCTTGCTGATGAAATACTGCAGCATCTTTTCGGTTACGTCATAATCCGATATGACGCCTTCTCTCAGCGGCCGTATCGCTGATATGTTGCCCGGCGTCCGGCCTATCATACGCTTTGCCTCGCTGCCTACTGCCAGGACTTCCCGTGTATCCCTGTTTATAGCTACTACAGACGGCTCCTGGAGCAC
>CAKQNZ010000191.1 GCA_934255435.1 uncultured Clostridia bacterium
CCGATCAGTCCGATATGTTCACCTTTCAGCAGTCTGAAAGATACGTCATCAAAAATTGCACGGTTTCCGAATCCGTGCGATAGGTTTTCTACAGTTAGTATGCTCATAAATCCTCCGTTGTTTCATTGTCTGAATACGACTATAACATTTTAAATATCGGCTGTCAATCAAAGTCAGACAAAGCGTTCACAGTGGACACAGATCTCGCCAGGACGATGCTTTTTCATGAATATTCTTCTCCCGCCGGCAGATAATATATACGGGACGATGCAGTTGTCCCAATCTACGATAGAAGGAGCTGGAATAATGTTCAAACACGAAAAACAGTTGTTTCACCCTGTCGCTGTGGAAAGGCCCAATCCCCACTATGCTGCGCTTATGCAGGAGCAGCTGGGCGGCGGCAACGGTGAGCTGAAAGCTGCTATGCAGTATATGGCACAGAGCTTCCGTATCAAGGATCCTGCCATAAAGGATCTGTTCATGGATATCGCAGCCGAGGAGCTGGGACATATGGAAATGGTAGCCGAGACCATAAATCTGCTGAACGGTCACGATGTGAACGCTGAAGCGGTAGGCTCAGGCGAGATACAGAGCCATGTGCTGCTGGGACTGAATCCTGGCCTCATCAATTCATCGGGATATTCATGGACCGGCGATTATGTCACAGTCACCGGTGATCTGTGTGCCGATCTGCTGTCCAATATAGCATCTGAGCAGAGGGCTAAGGTAGTCTACGAATATCTGTACCGTCAGATAGAGGACAAAAAAGTCAGGGAGACCATCGACTTCCTGCTCAACAGGGAGGAAGCCCACAACGCTATGTTCCGTGAGGCTTTCAACAAGATCCAGGATACAGGTTCGAATCACGACTTCGGCGTTACCGAGGACTCGAAGATGTACTTCGATCTTTCCACGCCATCACCGTCAGGCGCCTTCGGCAGGACCAAGGCCGATCCGCCTTCCTTCAGACCGCCTAATTCCTGATGTGGCAAAATCCCCCGGCACGGGAAGTATCCTGAGCCGGGGGATTTCTGTCTGCAGGCGCGCTGCCTGCTGCATTTTCGATTTCTTTGATAGTTTTATGAGTAGTTACAGCAGTTTGTCTTTACAGACCCTGCTGTATTGTTCTGTCGATGATATTGTTCTGTATTTCTTCGCTGAGGTCAACGAAGTATGCTGAGTATCCTGCTACTCTTACGAGAATGTTCCTGTAGCTGTCCGGATCTTTCTGTGCTGCTCTGAGAGTCTTGTCGTCCAGCACGTTGATCTGGATGTGGAATCCGCCCTTTGCAAAGTGTGCCTTGAACACAGCTTCGATGATGTCCAGACCCTTTTCACCTGCGCATACAGCCGGGTCGAATCTCTGATTCAGGAGCATTCCGCTTGTTGGGATGAGCGGGTCGCAGCAAGCCAGTGAATTCACTACTGCTGTAGGTCCGTTCACGTCCATACCTGCCATAGGTGATGCATTGTCTGCCAGCGGCGTAGTAGCCAGTCTGCCGTCAGGTGTAGCGCCTACCAGTTTACCCAGCTCTACGTTGTAAGCCTGTGTCGCTACTACCAGTGTGTATGGTCCACCCATCGGATCTGTGTATTTCTTTACTTCTGTATCCAGCATATCCAGCAGCCAGTATGAGTACTTGTCAACTTCCTCGATATCGTTACCGAACTTAGGCGCTCTGTTGATGAGCAGCTGACGCTTGTCTTCATGTCCTTCGAAGTTGTGATCCAGCAGATCGATCAGTTCATCCATTGTGAGGGCTTTCTGCTGGAATACGCATGCATCGATAGCTTCGATGGAGTCGATAACGTTTGCCATACTTGTGATAGCAACAGCTGTATAGTGGTGATCCGAACCTTCTTCCTGAAGAGTCTTGCCCTTTTCCACGCAGCCTACTGCCAGTGTCGATCCCATGAGTGTAGGCAGTGTGAATGTGTGTCCTGCCAGCGTTCTGCTGTACATTTCCATGAATCTGCTGAGGAAGAATGCAGTCTGCTTCCTGAATGCTTCCTGCAGATCTTCTATGCTCTTGAATTCTCTCGGATCGCCTGTTTCGATACCTATCTTCTTGCCTGAGATGGAGTCATATCCGTTGTGGAGCATGATGTCCAGGATCTTTATAGGGTTGAAGTATCCAGGGTTGCTCTGGAAGTCTGACTTGCCAAGTACCTGTGGCTCGATGCATCCGCAGATACCCCAGTTCCTTGCTTCCTTGAGAGTGAATCCAAGCTGGAGCAGGTATGTGATAGCTGTTGTATCGTTGTAAAATGCAGGGTGACCGCCTGTATCTCTTGCTGCCTTTATAGCAAGTCTGAATGTCTCTTCGTCAACATTCGGATGATAACGGAATGAAACGCATGGTTCGTCTGTCTGCAGATCCAGCAGGCAGCGCAGGAATACTCTTGTAAGCTCGCTACATGCATCCTGTCCGTTTTCCTTCATACCGCCGAGGATCACGTGCATCCAGAGAGGGCATCCAGGGTCTGCAACGGATTCTGCGTAGCTTCTGATGTTCCACATTTCCATTACTTTCAGTTTGAATTCGTGAATTATATCTGCAAAGTATTCTTCTTTTCTTCCCTCTGCCACTTCTTTCTCGAAGAACGGTAACATGTACTGGTCATATCTTCCCAGGTTATGGTCTCCGCCTGATACTTCCAGAGTGATAGCGAGGTGATGGAACCATACCAGCTGTGTAGCCTGCTGGAATGTCTGAGGAGGGTTCTCCGGAACTACTCTGCAGTTTGCTGCCATAGTCAGCAGTTCTTCTTTTCTCTTTTCGTCTGTACATTCCTTTGCCTTTGATTCTGCAAGGTCAGCATATCTGTGTGCCAGTGCTATAACAGCTTCCATCACGATTATCATGGCTTCCCATGTGATCTTCTGCTCCATATCGTAAACATCGTTGATCTTGTGAGCTGCCAGCTTTGCCTTACACTCATCTATGTAG
>CAKQNZ010000192.1 GCA_934255435.1 uncultured Clostridia bacterium
TTTGAAGGAAGCGCAGTGAACTTTTGACTTCCTGCGCAAAATATGACGAGCGCATAACGTAAAAACAGAGCGTTGACAGATCACAATCCATGAAAAGTCGGCGGTCTGTTTTTTTGACCGACAAAGTGCACCGCATATTTGTGAAAGAATGCTTGAAAGTGAGGACGATTCTCTACACTTATGGACATCGTGTCAGACATTCTATAGAATGCTGTGGTAGTCGAAACAAGCATCTCTCGTCTTTAGACAGGAGGAGCGTAAAAAACAGGAAGCACATTAAATGCTTATTTTGGAATATTATGCACCCTTATTGGAACTAATAGCACGATAGAAACATTAAAAAAATAATAAAATATTTCCGTTGACATTATATCATTGAGTGATATAATAATTACGAGAAATTCTTTTAAAAAGAGAGAGTGATATTTCTTGCGGGAGGTGGGTACATGAATAAGCCATATGTAGAATATGTATGTGATTTTATAGCAAATCAAGAAACAGGAAAACCTATTTATGCACATGAAATCAGCCGATGTGTGGCAGAGACCTATCATATACCATTAAAGAAAGCAGCAGGAGCCGTATCTGTTGCATGTAAGCGTATCATGGATGGAAAAATGATCCCCGAATTGAGGTTTTATCAGAAAGGCATTTATTACCGTGTAACAATCACTCCATTCGGTGAAACAGGCATTGATAAGGAGCAACTTATAAAAGATAAATATTTGAAGAATGACAATGGGTATGAAACAGGCTTAATTGTATTACACAGGCTAGGTCTTACCACACAGATGCCAAACGAAAGAATTCTGGCATCTAATAGAGCAGGTGACTGTGCAAGAATCGATAAGAAGCTGGGAATTGTGGTACGACCTCCAAAGGTCGAGATTAACGCAGATAATAAACAATATCTAAAAATACTTGATGTATTGGATATCCTTGACAAGGCACCTGTAGATGCAGAATATCCATATAAAATTATTGGTGCGTACATTGAACGATTAGGATTGGAGTATGTCAGACTGCTTGCCTTAGCCAATAATTATTACAATCGTAACACGATTTTACAATTAGCACATGTGGCAGGAGGTCGATAATGAAATTACACGAAGATATCAATGCTTTCCGAGTGCTTCTAAATGATATTTATGAAAGAACAGGATATCGTCTTGATGTACTTGAAAAAGACTATTATGTAGTATTGCTGTTAGAGGAATTAGCAAAAAAGCAGCAAGAAGGGCTTCCTGCATACTTTAAAGGCGGAACAGCTTTGTACAAGGCTTTGCATACGACAAATAGGTTTTCAGAAGATATTGATCTGTCGGTTGATACAAGAGGATGCAGCAGGACACAAAATGATAAAAGATTGGAAAAAGCCACAAAGAAATATACTGTCCTGAATCGTGATGCAGGGCGGGGTGTTACAAATCGTTCAGAGGTTATAGCTGTATATTCTTATGAACCAATAACAGATTATGACAGAGATGATGCGTTGCAAAGGTTTGGAAAATTGAAGATCGAAGCCACATCATTTACCATTAGCGAGCCTGTTACAAGTATGGAAGTCGCCTCCATGATATATGAGCTTGCGACAGCCAAGCAGAAGAAGATTTTGGAAGATGTATATGATGTAAAACCATTTCGGGTACAAACCATTACATTGGAAAGAATATTTGTAGATAAGCTTTTTGCGGCAGAGGCTTATGTCAGAAAAGCAGAAATAAAAAGCAAGGCATTCGAAGCCGCAAAACATATCTATGATTTAGCAGTCATGGGAAGACTTACGAAGATAAGCTCGTTAATCAACAATGAGGAAGCATTGGACAAGCTTCTTGATATCCGAATGAAAGAGGAAATGGGCAGACTGGATGGAGTGCCGGGACTGACTCCAAAAGAATTTACATTCTTTGAGGAGATCAAGGATAACAAACTGATTATCAGTGCATATGAAACAATGCAGAAGCAGTATGTGTTAAGGGAAAGCGACAGAATTCCATACGAAGCCGCGCTTGAAGCATTGGCAAATATCCAGCAGGCATTAACGAAAAATGCTGCATGGAATTCTGCGATGGCACCTGATGCGGAGTCCTATAATGAGGCACTGTCTGAACAAGAGATTTCAAATCTTGGTGGCAGAGACAGATAAGCAAATCATTTATTCCTACATTTAATTTCTTGTACAGAAGCAAACTTTTCTCAAGCACTGCTTGCGGAAATGGTGGGTGTGTCGAGAAATACGATTCGTTTCATTGAAGCAGGACAGTTCAACCCAACAGCAAAGCCGGTTCTGATCCTTTTCCTTGCATTAAACAAAAAATTTGAAGAACTGTTCGATGTTTTGGGAGGTTATGATGGGATCGACACAGGCACGCTGATGATGGGAATATCTTTGGTCTTAGGCTTCGTAGCTTCGCTTTGGAGTGAAGAACTGATCGCTTATATCATTCTGATCGGAGTTGTTGTCGGATTAGGGTTTATCTTATATGGACAGTTCAAATACAATGGTGGGTTTTTCTGAAACAAACAAATCGGAATTTGAGGAGGAGGTTGTTGTATGGATATAATAATTCCACTACTTATAGTATCGGTTCTTATCGGAATTCCAACATGGTTAATGGTTCGCACTATGAACAAAGCCGATAAAAACACGATTGTTTACGCACCGGAAGACGTGACTAAAAAACTTCGCAAAGGATTCTATTTGTCATTTTGGGGGATAGATTTATTGTTTGGAGCGATTCCTTTGTTTGTTCTTATACTTTGCGATTTTCCTAGAGTCTTTCAATTTATTGTTCCGGCTGCAGCATTTGTCGTTGGATTTATCATGTTTTTTATTGGAAGAATTCAGGTCGGGATAATGACCAGATACATTAATTTTTGCAACAGAGAGCGAACAGAATTTGAGGAATCGGTTTTGCAAGCTATGCTG
>CAKQNZ010000193.1 GCA_934255435.1 uncultured Clostridia bacterium
GAGTTTTCGCGCAGCGCCAAATACGAGCTGTCGGTCATGAGCTCCGCCGTCTGCGAGGTGCTCGACCTTGCGGTCAAGGCCTTCGCGGATAACGACGCTCAGGCGGCCAAGGCCGTCGAGCCGCTCGAGCAGGTCGTGGACGATCTGAAAAACGAGCTGCGTACACGGCACATACTGCGCATGAAAAAGGGCGAGTGCAGCATCGAGGCGGGCTTTGTGTGGTCCGATCTTCTCACTGACCTTGAGCGTGCGTCCGACCACTGCTCGAATATCGCGCTGTGCGTGCTCGACATGAAAAAGCACACCCCGGATGAAATGCTTCGCAGCATGGTACAGGCAGAAACAGGACATATCATCAACATGCCTCTGTCTTTCCTGCCACTACTGCTGATCATACCATACGGCACCGCCCCGGTATTCATCATCACATCAGTGCTGGCATGCTTTATGGAAGTCCCGTTCATCATTATACAGAGATACAATATGCCGAGAATCATCAGGTATATCGAGCGGGATGTACAGAGACCCAGGTAGCTGCCACTGCAACCCTTTGCACGAAATAT
Organism: uncultured Clostridia bacterium; assembly: GCA_934255435.1. GTDB lineage: Bacteria > Bacillota > Clostridia > Peptostreptococcales > Anaerovoracaceae > Lentihominibacter. The sequence goes on from CAKQNZ010000193.1 coordinate 564, forward strand.
CCCCACATCAGATGCAATGAATAGAGCATAATACATGATATCCCAGCAGACAACTGTGATCCCATTTCTCTCAGAAAAAAAGTGTTCAAGACGAAATCTTCGATTTCTTTGCAAACATATTGCTGCTTGTTGCCGGCCTGCGTCTTATCCGCTTTTCCGACTGCCTATCTCCTGTTTATTGTTCCGATATCTTTCCTGTACTGCATACCGTCGAAGCTGAGGCGGGCGATGTTGTCATATGCTTTTGCACGTGCTTCTTCATGGGTATCACCGAGGGCTGTCACGCCTAGCACTCTGCCACCTGATGTCAGGATTGCTGCTGTCTTCATGTCGCAGTCGTCTGCGCAGCCTGCGCATTTGCTGCCTTCCGGCATCTCTGCGAATTTAGTTCCGGCGTGGAACACGATGATATCGTCGTCCACATCATCGAGACCGCTGATGAGCTTGCCTTTCTCATAGCTGCCCGGGTAGCCGCCGGAAGCTGCTACAACGCAGACAGCCTTTTTATCCGACCACTTTATCTCGGCGTCTGCCAGTTTATTGTCTGCCACTGCCATGAAAATATCCAGCAGATCGCTGTCCAGTCTTGCCAGTACCGACTGTGTTTCAGGGTCGCCGAATCTGTTGTTGAATTCGATGACTTTCGGACCGTCTTCTGAGATCATCAGGCCGATGAAAAGCACGCCTTTGAACTTCAGTCCGTCTTCCTGGAAACCTTTCAGCGTCGGTTCCAGTATCTGTTCTCTTATCTGTGTTTCCAGCTCAGGTGTGAATACAAGGCTCGGTGAGTATGTACCCATACCGCCTGTGTTCGGGCCTTTATCGCCGTCAAATACACGTTTGTAGTCCTGTGCCGATTCCATCGGTATTATAGTGTTTTCGTCCACGAAACAGAGCATCGAAGCTTCCACGCCTGTGAGGAATTCCTCCACTACGACTTTGTCTGCAGCTGAGCCGAAGACCTTCTGTCCCATCATCTCTTCTATTGCTGCTACTGCATCGGCTTCGTTCTCCGGGATCACCACGCCCTTGCCGGCGGCCAGTCCGTCAGCTTTGAGAACCATCGGATATCCATAGATGCCCACTGCTTTCAGCAGTTCATCCTTATCTGTGAATTCCTTGTATCCTGCTGTCGGGATGTTGTGTTTAGCCAGGAATTTCTTTGTAAAAGATTTGCTGGCTTCCAGCTGTGAACAGTTTTTGTCCGGGCCGAAGACTTTCACGCCCAGCTTCTGCAATTCGTCGGTGATGCCCATTGCCAGAGGCACTTCCGGGCCTATCACTGCCAGGTCTATCTTCTCTGCCGAAGCGAATCCGCATATACCTTCGATATCTTCCGCTCCGATATTCACGCAAACTGCCACATCTGCGATCCCTGCATTTCCGGGAGCGCAGTATAATTCATTTATCTTCAGGCTCTGCGCCAGTTTCCAGCATATTGCATGCTCTCTGCCGCCACCACCCACAACGAGTACTTTCATATGTAAATATCCTTTCTCCTATGCTCAGACCTTTCGCCGCCGGGGAAGCGGCAGTTTCCAGGGCGCCCAGCTCCCTCTGCTTCAGGATGGGACGTTTTTGCATGAATCATGCCCGTTTTCGTCCCTTTTGCTCCTGCTACCGCTGAGTGTGCGGCGGTTTGCAGCTCTCTCGATCCGCCAATGGGACGTTTTTGCATGAGTCATGCCCGTTTTCGTCCCTTTCGTTCCGCTCACCGCCGGGTGTGCGGCGGTTCTCAGCTTGCCCGGTTCCCGGATGGGTCGTTTTTGCATACGCTATGTTTTCTTTCGTCCCTTTCGTTCCGCTCACCGCCGGGTGAACGGCGAATCCGGCTCACACCGCTGCTAAAATCGCAGCCTGTCCCGGTGTCATCGTCGCCTGTTCACTCTGGCTCTGTCTGGTCTGATCCTAAAAAGGGACGAAATCCCTCTGCCCTGATGCTGTTTCGTCCCTTTACAAGTTTCTGTTAGTGTTTGAAATGTCTCTGTCCTGAGAATACCATTGCAATACCCAGTTCATTGGCTTTGTCGATGGATTCCTGATCTCTGATGGAGCCGCCCGGCTGGATTATAGCTGTGATGCCTGCCGCTGCAGCTGCTTCAACACAGTCGCTGAACGGGAAGAATGCATCTGATGCCATTACAGCGCCTTCCAGTGATGACTCTGCCTGCCTGATAGCATTCTGTGCTGCCCAGATCCTGTTGGTCTGTCCCGGTCCGATGCCTACTGTAGCGCCGTCCTTGACATACACGATACCGTTGGACTTGATATGCTTGACTACTTTCATAGCCATCTTCATGTCAGCCATTTCTTTATCTGTAGGCGCTTTCTCTGTCACTA
>CAKQNZ010000194.1 GCA_934255435.1 uncultured Clostridia bacterium
CTATCACGTGTGAGAGGTGTGGCGCCTCGCCGGATCGCTTTTGCAAGCCATGCAAAAGCCGGGCGACGAGAATCTATCGGGAGCCTGCAGACTTTGGCACAGATCACCCTGACACGGCGTCATTTTGCACCGATATGAATACTGCAGCATCATCAGCTGCATCTCGTGATCCATCACAAAGAAAGGTACTAACATGAACATAACCGTACTGGCAGTCGGCAAACTCAAGGAAAAATACTGGACCGATGCCATAAAAGAATATTCCAAGCGCATCAGCAGATACGCTTCGCTGGAGGTCATCGAGCTCAAGGAAAGCCTGCTGCGAGGCAATCCATCGGCTGCTGACGAAGAAGCTGTAAAGTTAGCAGAAGGCCGTGAGATCCTCAGCAGGATAAAAAAGACCGACTATGTCATCACGCTGGAGATCGCAGGCAAATCCCTTTCTTCCGAGAAACTGGCGGAGAAGATCGAAAACCTCGGCATCGACGGCATTTCCGATATCGTGTTTGTCATCGGCGGCTCACTGGGACTTTCCGGCGAAGTCAGCCAGCGGGCAGACTTCAAGCTCTCATTCTCAGCGATGACCTTCCCCCATCAGATGATGCGGGTGATACTGCTGGAACAGATCTACAGAAGTTTCAAGATAATAAGACACGAAGCCTACCATAAGTAGGCTTTTTTATTATGCAGGAAAAGTACATTAAATGCGTTGCTGCATAGCAGCAACATATGTGCAAAGAAATCTAAGATTTCGTATTGCACACTTTTATAAGGTTTCCCAAATCCATGATTTAGCTGAAACCTGCTGCGAGATCCAAGTATGATCAAAGACCATAATTCCCCGGAAGACCATCAAGGAGACTCATAGCTGTCACTTCCTTAGCCTCTTCCTGCTGTCAGTTCTGCTATCTCACGTATCGCTCCGGCTGCGATGTGCATGTCTTTTTCTGTGCTGTATATCCCGGGACATATCCTGATACAGCCGGTTCCTGCTGTGCCGATGGTCTCATGCGCCATTCCGCTGCAGTGGAATCCGGCTCTGACAGCTATGCCGTATCTGTCGTTCAGGATCGCAGCTGCTTCTTCACAGTCGACGCCGATGATGTTCAGTGCTGCTATGCCGACTTTTGCCGCCGGGTCCTCCGGGCCGTAAAAAAACACCGCAGCGCAGCGCCTGATATCCCGGCTATGCTTTTCACGTCCGTATGCATCCCCGGCAGCAGTCTCAACAGTGCGAGTTTCTACTTTTCGATCATTTCGTGTATCGTCATAGCACGATATATCTGAAAGTTCCTGCTGGAAAACAGCTATCAGCTTTCGTTCATGGGCTTCCACTGCCTTTACCCCGATCTTGTTCAGCAGTCTGACTGATGCACCCAGCCCTATCAGACCTGGAGCATTGACAGTTCCCGCTTCATATCCATCTGGAAAATCCACAGGCTGTGTCAGGTCTTTTGAATGGCTGCCGGTACCGCCTTCGTTCATCGGCTTCAGCGCCAGACCTTCCCGGACGTACAGGAAACCTGTGCCCTCCGGACCCAGCAGGCCCTTGTGTCCCGGAGCCGCAAGCATGTCGATGTGACACTTTTCTACATCTAATTCCATGTGTCCCAAAGCCTGCGCACCATCCACGAGAAAAATGACGCCGTGCCGCAGTGCCAGTCTGCCGGTTTCCTCGATGGGCATTTTGGTTCCGGTGACGTTGGAAGCAGCAGTCATCACTATCATTTTCGTATCCGGTCTGATGGCCTTTCTGACATCTTCCATGGAAAGACTGCCGTCTGCAGCGCACTTTACTACGGTCGTTTCCACGCCTTTTCGTTTCAGTCCCTCCAGCGGTCTCATCACAGCGTTGTGTTCCATAGATGTGGTGACTACATGATCCCCCTCCCGCAATATACCTTTCATTGCCAGATTGAGACTTTCCGTACAGTTTTTTGTGAAAATTATACGTCCGGGGTTCTCTGTACCGATGAGCCGGGCTATCTCCTGACGCACTTTCGATACTTCTCCGGCAGTCTTCACAGCCATGGAATGTCCGGACCTGCCGGGGTTGGCACAGTATCGTGTCATGGCATCCACCATGGAATCCACCACATCCTCGGGCTTCGGGAACGACGTTGCACCATTATCCAGATAAATCATAATAACCTCCCGCCCCCGCCGGGGCAAATCCGCATGAGATACCGCCCCTGCAGCAGACAGGCACCCGGCTCCCGAAAAAAAATACAGGCTCGATATATCAGCCTGTATATAATATGCTTTATCGGTGTTATTGGTGAAAAGAGTCTGCGTCCGGCTTGCTTCCTTCCTCTTCTATGAGTTCATGTTCCTCGCCTTTGCCTTGCTCCAGGGCTTTTATCCCGCTGCGGAGATGCTTCATATTGCTTTCTTAGTAAAAAGGATCCGTGGAAATTTCAAAAGTGTTTTCCTGTTCATTCGTCATTTTTATCATATCCTCCATTTCCGGTCCAGTATCTTTGCCAGCAGGGATCGCTTTACTGTTATGGCTTCTTCGGGGCACATTTCCTGGCAGCAGTAGCATTTGATGCACCTGCTATAGTCATAGACTGCTTTTCGGTCTACGAGTTTCACGGCTTTGTCTTCCACCGGGCAGGCACTGACGCACATGCCACATCCGATGCAGCGTTCTGTCTTTACAGCAGGTTTCTTTTCCAGGATCGGTGCCAGGAACCGGGCTGCGCCCACGATACCTTTGTAGTCCCTGCCCCGCTGGACGTTGAAATCGCTGCGGCCGTATTCTGCTGCGGCTTCCTCCGGGGTCATCCTGCCTGACGGGGTGACTACGGTTATATTTTGCATAGTCCCCACGCCCTGCCCCATGCCGCTG
>CAKQNZ010000195.1 GCA_934255435.1 uncultured Clostridia bacterium
TGTGTGAATTATTCGAATATACTTTCATATCCGAATATGTACATATATCTTCTCAAACGCCTATAAATATACTATAATATTTATGATATTTCAATATTACTCAGCCAGATACAGGCTCGATCAGCCTGTATTTTTTTGAAACAAAAGAAGGAGTGAAAAAATGAAAAACCATTTCAGCAAGAGATCTGTACTGGTATTCGCTATCATGGCGTTACTTATCGCAGCTTGCCCTATGATGGTATTCGCAGAGGGAAAAGAATATACACCTGGAATGTATGCTACATTCTGGTCACTGATCCCACCTGTTGTAGCTATCGTACTGGCACTTATCACTAAAGAAGTATACAGTTCTCTGTTCATCGGCATCGTCATAGGAGGGCTGTTCTATTCAGGATTCTCTTTTGAAGGTACATTCAACCACGTGCTCAACGACGGTATCATCCATGTTCTGTCAGACAGCTATAATGTAGGTATACTGGTATTCCTGGTCGTACTTGGAGTCATGGTAAGTCTCATGAACAGGACCGGCGGTTCTGCAGCGTTCGGACGCTGGGCTCAGGAGCATATCAAGACCCGTACAGGCGCCCAGTTCGCTACGATACTTCTGGGGGTTCTCATCTTCATAGATGACTATTTCAACTGTCTCACAGTAGGAAGTGTTATGAGACCTATCACTGACCAGCACAATATTTCCCGTGCAAAGCTGTCATATCTTATCGATGCCACTGCTGCACCTGTTTGTATCATCGCACCTATATCATCATGGGCTGCCGCTGTAACAGGTTTCGTACCGGGAGAAGATGGTTTCTCGCTGTTCATGCGTGCGATACCGTTCAACTTCTACGCTATACTGACTATCACTATGATGATCGTCATCACAGCAGGCAAGATAGATTACGGTTCTATGCGCAAACACGAAGACAATGCTATACTCAACAACGATATCTTTACTACAGACGACAGACCTTATGCCGAATCCACTGCAGATCTTCCCGAAGGCAACGGCAAAGTCATAGACCTGGTATTCCCGATCATCACACTTATTATATTATGCGCTGCAGGAATGCTTTATTCAGGCGGTTTTATCAGAGAAAATGGTTTCGTTGCCGCATTCTCAAGCAGTGACGCTTCTGTAGGACTTTCACTGGGAAGCCTTTTCGCACTGGTGATCACACTGATCTTCTACATTGCAAGACGTGTACTGAGCCTCAGCGAATGTATGGAATGTGTTCCTGACGGATTCAAGGCAATGGTACCTGCGATACTCATACTGACATTCGCATGGACGCTCAAGGCAATGACAGACAGCCTTGGTGCTGCTGAATTCGTTGCCGGCGTAATGAAAACAAGCGCTGCATCGCTGATGAGCTTCCTGCCTGCTATAATCTTCGTGATAGGCTGTTTCCTGGCATTCGCTACAGGAACTTCATGGGGAACATTCGGAGTCCTCATCCCTATCGTAGTTGCTGTATTTGCTGGTACAGATGAGACTATGATGATCATATCCATATCGGCATGCATGGCAGGTGCTGTATGCGGAGACCATTGCTCACCTATCTCAGATACCACTATCATGGCGTCTGCAGGTGCACAGTGCAACCACATAAACCATGTAAATACGCAGCTGCCTTACGCCATAACAGTAGCTGCAGTTTCATTCGTCTGCTACATACTTGCAGGACTCACAAAGAGTCTGCTGATACTGCCTTTATCAGTCGTACTCATGATCGCAGTGCTGTTGGTAATAAGAAAGATCACAGGCAAAGAAGCGAAGTGCTGACGCATAGCAGACTAAATCAAAATCAAACAGACAGGTATGCTGATGTGACCTGAACCGTCTGATTTTTTCCGAGACGGTTTGAACCGTCTCGTTTTTTTCTGCATAGGAATTTTCAAAAATCATCATGTGAAATATATGATAAAGCCACGCTCACTACATATCAGGCAAATAATAAAACCGGCATCATATCAGGATCTGCCGGTTTTATTATCTTTACTTATTCATTCACTTGTAACCTTGCTTCAATAGCTTTTCATGGCCAGCTTTGCAGCCGTCTGCCATCTGCTGAGCTTTAAACTATTCGAAACGATTGAAAGTGACACGTTCCTCGAAAGATTTCTTTGAATTCTGTTTGACTTCACCTTCAGGTACTCCGACCGGAAGTATCGTTCTTACAGTCCTGTCTGCCGGTAGTTCAAGGAGTTTTTTTATCTTATCACTGTTGCCGTCAGTATTGGTGTCTCCGTCCATCCAGACTGAAGCATATCCTGCAGCTGTTATGCCGAGACAAAGTGCTTCTGTTGCAGCACCGTAATCCTCTATCTCAAAGCAGTAACCATCGGCTTCTATCCTCTGTGACACGACAACGATGATAACTGGTGCGGTTTTTGTAGCATCCGAAGGCATAAGCTCAGATATCTGCTTCCTGAGCTCCTGATCAGTCACTACCACGAAGCTTGTGCTCTGGAGGTTATATCCCGATGGTGCTTTAAGTGCCGGCTCGAATATCTTCTTTATATCTTCATCCGGTATCGCCTTATCCTGAAAAGTGCCACGATAACTGCCACGTCTGTTCACAACATCATAAAAATCCATAATCTGCCTTCCTTTCTGTTAATGAAACCTCTTTTTTGAATATATTATATTCCTGCTGTCACCAGATATCAAGCAAAAGCGTATATATACACCTTTTAAAAAGTTGAAAAAAATAATAAAAACCAGTAGCAATATCCACCAAAAAGGATTATAATATATAAAGTTAACGGGATGTGGCTCAGCTTGGTAGAGCGTTGCGTTCGGGACGCAAAGGCCGCAGGTTCGAATCCTG
>CAKQNZ010000196.1 GCA_934255435.1 uncultured Clostridia bacterium
TATATGATCTCAGTTCATCCATAGCGGCAGCTTTCTCACTGCTGAGCTGTGCTGAAGGTCTGTCGCAGCTGTTTGCTATCATATCTTTGACGAGGGTGTCTATCCTGAGTTTATGTGTGCTGCCGAGTACTGCGATGGCATCCTCCGGAAGATCTGCATCTGTTATTATACCGCTGCGCACAGCATCATCGATATCGTGGTTTATGTATGCTATACGGTCGCTGACTTTGACTATCTGCCCCTCAGGCGTAAAAGGCATATCGGGACCGGTATGATTGAGTATCCCATCTCTCACCTCTGCGGTCAGATTGAGACCTTTACGCATACTTCCTCCTGATTCCAGTACATCGACGACTCTCAGACTCTGTACGTTATGCTTGAATCCACCGGGATGTATATCATTCAGCACTGATTCTCCACTGTGTCCGAAAGGCGTATGCCCAAGGTCATGCCCCATGGCTATGGCTTCTGCCAGATCTTCGTTCAGTCCGCATCCTCTGGCTATAGTCCTTGCTATCTGCGAAACTTCTATGGTATGTGTAAGACGTGTCCTGTAGTGGTCGCCTTCCGGTGACAGGAACACCTGAGTCTTGTGCATTAGCCTTCTGAAAGACTTCGAATGTATTATCCTGTCTCTGTCACGCTGAAAAGCTGTCCTGACGCTGCATTTTTCCTCAGGTTCCATTCTTCCTCTGCTGTCAGATGCCTTTGTAGCATAGGCAGAAAGTATTTCATGTTCTCTTTTTTCCAAAATCTCTCTGGTTATCATTTCAGCCTCTTTCATAATTTACTGATATGCTTATTATAATACACAGGCTCATATTGTAAAGTTGTTTATTTCCGCCACATGCTTTGCAAGGCTGCTGTCCACCATTTGCAGCAGCTCTATGACACTTTGCTGCATATCATCATCAAAAAATATTATATCTGCAGCGATCGTTTCTGCCAGATCCTTTTTTTCATCTTCATCAAGACTCCTGTAAAAGCAGGCCGCCTGTACGAATTCCTTCATATATACCTCCAGCTGCCTGCCATCCTGTGAAGATGGCCCGTTACAGCAGCAAATCCGTCATCGCACATCTCTATACCCGGGATCATATTCCCCGGTGCGAATATATGCTCTCTGCCATATACATCATCTGCCATACGTTCCAGACGCATGACTCCCACCGGCACAGGCGGTACAAGTTCTTCATTCCAGCAAAGAGTCCGCTTCATATACCATGGAGATGTAATGTGGCTGTATCCGGTGATCTGTACTTGCAACTCAAAGAGTATTTCCTCCCCGTCATCAAAAGTGCATTTGATATCTTCTATCGCCGTATCCGGATCGAATCCTGCCATGAATTCAGCAAACATACTGTCCATTCGTGATGCTTTATCACAGGCATAGCGATACGATCTGTTGTTCATATTTTCCACGGGTACCCATCTGTATCTGACAAGATGCCGGTTTCCAGATGCACTGCACCATATAAATGTATCTGCAGTATACCAACTCTGGCTGAGGAAAGACGCTGAAACACCACAACGGGAATAAAAATGCAGCATGCAGTTTATGCTCTCTCTGTTTTCTAGTACGAATTCCCACAGTTTCCTGCTGTCAGGTCTTCCGAAATGAGGACCGCCCGAAAGCGTATCTGCCAGCTGCGGCAGCTTCTTCCAGTCATCTGTGAAAAAAACCGGAAGGCTCTGACACATCATATCATAAACACCCTCCAGCGTCATGAACTTCACTGCAAGCCCCTTTATATTCCTGGCTGTATCCGCAGTTCCCCAGTCTCCCAGCATCGAAGAGAACCTAACAAAGATCGGAGTCTCAGTGTCAGGATCGCTGAAAACGCCTGCACTTGTATGATCTACAAATGAAAGATAAGGCCGGAACGCTCCCTCTGCACATATCCCTTTTTCGAACACAGCTCTCCTGCGTCTTTTCTCAGCAACAAGCCTCTGCAGTTTTTCAAGTAACAAAAAATCTGTCATCCACACCACCTCACGGTAGTATATGCGACAGATTTATTTTTTGCTATATCATATTCCTGTATGACCGAATCCTCCTGTACCTCTTGCAGTGTCATGAAGCTCGGATACTTCTTCAAGTTCTGCATGCTCATACCTTGCAACGACCATCTGTGCGACTCTGTCTCCATCGTTGACAGTGAACACATCTTCACCCCAGTTGATAAGGGAAACTTTTATTTCCCCACGGTAATCACTGTCGATAGTCCCTACACCGTTGGTCAGACCTATACCATGTTTCACAGCAAGACCGCTTCTGGCTCTTATCTGCACTTCACAGCCTTCAGGTATCTCCATGAAAAGCCCTGTCGGTATCAGAGCTCTTTTCCCGGGACATATATCCACCGGCTTTTCAAGTACAGCCCTTATATCCATACCTGCAGCACCTTTTGTCTCATATTCAGGAAGTCTCCCCGATGTACTCTTTATTTTTATCTTCATCCTCTGACAAGACCCTCCAGATCCAGCGGCTTTCCTGTGACTGATGCGCCGCAGTATGAAGAATAGTCTCCTACCATTGTTGCAGCTTCTGAAATATCTTCTCTTGTGACAGCATCGAAGGCTTCGAGGACTTCCTGTGATGATTTTATCCTGTCAGAAAGCAGCTTGCTCTTTCCTATAGTGAACATCCTGCTGTTGATACTCTCAAGTCCGAATATATACGAGCTCTTCACCTGTTCCTTTGCCATGGCCAGCTCATCCGCTGTAACTCCTTCTCTGACCAGCAGATCCAGTTCATATTTTATAGCTTTGAGTGCATCTGCCGCTTTGTCGTGGGATACTCCTGCATATATGCTGAA
>CAKQNZ010000197.1 GCA_934255435.1 uncultured Clostridia bacterium
CGTCACCAAAATTGGCATATGCACTGACTGTCTTTAAAAATGTATTTGTTATTCGCTCTTTCACTTCAAATGAATGGTTCTCTTTCATCTGCCAAACCTCCATTACTGTTTTAATATCTTTATTATATCAAAACAAACGAAAAAATAAACGTATTCATTTACGTTTGCTTTTTCGTTTGTTTTATAAACTCAACTGCAACTTTAGATTTGTCGACATCTTAACTGCATTAATAGCAACTTTGTCAACTCCAACACCTGTCCCAACCATAATTGAATATGCCGGCACAATCTTAGCCACACTTTCAACAATAGCACTCTCAGTAATCCACTCCACCGCAAATTTCTCATCAATTTGACTACCATTCAATGCTGTTGTAGTAATCCACGGGATTGTTCTGCCAAAAAATCCCTTTTAGATTTACCTAACCGGCGGATGCCCGTGATGATCTTGATATCAGTCGTACCGTTCAATTCGATGATCCTGTCAAGATATTTTGTCCTTGTGATCGTTTTCATATATACACTCACTTTCAAAAACTGAAAAAAACTATACTTTTGAAAGTGAAATGTATTTTGGAAACAAAATAGGAAACAATTCATCATATCTGTCACCTACTCTCCCTATCATTACTCACCTGCCTTTCATTTTCTATGATCTATGGCACTAAAAAAGCAGGTGCCGTTTTCATGCTGCAAAAGTACGTTTGTCCATTATACTTGAATACCGGAATGTAACAAAAGTTGCTTCGCCACATATTATCATGTGAAATTTTTGTTGATATCTCGGAAATATCTCCGAAAGAGATATTTCCTATGTTATAAAAATCCCCGCATATGCTGTGATGCGGGGATCGTCATACTATTTTATTATCACTCTGTGCCGGTCTGATCCGGTTCTGCTGTGCCTGTGCTGTCGCTGCCGGTGTCCTTATCCGTGCCGCTGTCGCTGTTTGCAGGGGTCTTGGAATCCGTGCTGCTGTCTTTGGTCTTCTGGCTGTCTGTACTGCTCTGGACTTTTTTGCCGGAAGATGACTTGCCTTCAGACTTCGATGATGACTGGGCTGCTGTGCCTTTGTCATCGCTGGTTTTCTCTGATGTGTCAGGTGCTCCGCCGTTTATCTCTATGACGTCACCGCTGCTGACATAACTGCTGCGTCCGCTCTCTGAAGTGCCTGGTTCCTCCGATGTGCCCCATGCTGCTATGAGCTGACAGGAGGCTGCTTTGTTACCGTTGCTTATGGTAAAGCTGAACTGCTGGTTTGACATCAGTGCTGCAGTGCTGTACTTCACTGTCTTCTCACTGCCGTCATCCTTGTATTTTATCTTCACGATACAGTAGCCGCCGTTTCGTGGCGTCGCTTCGGGGTCAAGCGTCACTACATATTTTTTATTTGCAGACAGCTCATAGGTGCCGTCTGCGGATTTTTCCAGCACATCCGTTGACTTGCTGTCTGAGCTGCCGTCTGCCTTCACGCTGACAGTTTCCCGCAGCGTGTAGCTTGCTGCTTTAATCGTAGACTGCGACTGAACGCCTGCTGTAAACCATGCCCATGACATACCTGCAAGGCATATCACACATACGATCATCCCGAGAACAGACGGGCAAAGCATTTTCAGGATCGAATCGTCAGCCGGAGTCCTGCGTTTTATGAAATTGTTCTGTCGTATTTTCAATGGCCACACGTCCTCTCGTTATTTTTTCGAAAATCCGTTCAGTTTGCTGCTTGTTCCTGTGCTGATCCTGCCAGTGTCGTCAGCTGTGTTCTTTTCCAGCGTCATATCATCTTCTGCTATACCGCTGATGCTGACTGCTGCAGAATCATCACAGCTGCCAAGTCCTGTAAAGCTGCAGCCAGTCATTACAAGTTTCATGCCTTCAGCACCTGTGATATCCATGACTCTGTGTGCCCCTGATGCAAGCCTGCTGCCCTTGTCAGATGCCTTATCACATTTATGCCCTGCCGAGCCGGACACCTCCGGTACTGCAAAGTCACAGCCTGTGATGCTGACTGATGCTTTTGATTTTGCATCTATCTCTATGGATGACCACTGAGGTGACTGGAAACTGCATCCTTTCAGAACAAGTTTTCCGGAATAGTCTGATGCCTTGATGCTGATGCCTCTTTTATCCGACGTCCTCGGCGACTTGAATGTTATATTTTTAAGTGTCACATCCTTTGCCGGACTGATATCCAGGGCTGCTCCTGAGATCACAGCACCTCCCACGCCTTTCATGGTGATATCTTTATCTACAGTCAACATATCATCCAGTGAAATATTTCCGGAAAGCTCGATAGTGTCCCCATCGGAAGCTTTGCGTACAGCTGATTTGAGCTCTGCAGCATCGCCTGCCGGGTATACCGCTTTCTTGTCATAACTGCGAGCTTTGCTGTCCGACTCCTCCATCGCCTGGGTCGCTCCAAGGCTGACGCCGATATCTATGGTGAGCTGGCTGCTGCCGTCGCTGGTCTTGTCAACGGGATCTCCTGCTTCATCATTGCCCGGATAGTTGGCAAGGTTGTATTCATAGTCTTTATCAGGATCAGGCTGCCAGTAGAGTATGACTCCGTATGTGCTGCCTGATTTTTCTTTCGAAAGTGTCTGCTGGCTTTCGTCGCCGGCACTTTTCGGAATGCTTATCCTGCCGCCTGCAACAGATTCAAACCCTTTTGCATCTTTAAGACTATCCTCATTTATATCATTTGCGGTAACTTCTCCCTTCACCACCTTGACTTTCAGCACATCCTTCAGCGACTTACTGGTCCCTGCGATGGTATTGGCGTTGTTCAGATC
>CAKQNZ010000198.1 GCA_934255435.1 uncultured Clostridia bacterium
CCTTTGTATATCCGCCGTCTCCCTTTCCTGAAAGAAATTTTCTCCCGAAGTGCTTCAGATCTGCCACATTCTCTGTATTTTCCCTGACATCATCGCATCCGATCTCAGGTGGAAGGAAACGGCTTACATTGCGTCTGCATATCCTTTCCAGCAGCATTGCTCTGCCCATGGCTTCCGTCATGTCGCTGCCGCATATCAGAACTCCGTGGTGAGGCATTATCACTGTGTGCGCACCTGACTCCATCACATCGCTGACTGCATCGATCAGCTCTTCGGTTCCGGACAGTCCGTACTCCGAAACTCCTGTGCCGCCGAGCTGCTTCCTTTCATCATCTGTCATCTCAAGGCCTGCATCCGGTGACAGACCTGCCGCTGTGGCATAAGTCTGGTGTGTATGTATGACAGCTCCTGCATCTGAAAATATCCTGTATGCAGCAAGATGCACACCTCTTTCTCCTGAGGGATCCCTGCTGCCCTGCCAGAGTCCTGTCGCTATATCCATTTCCACTATATCTTCTTCACTTGTCTTCATATAGTCAAGGCCGCTGGGAGTTATGACGCAGCTTTTTTCATCGATCCTGCAGCTCACATTGCCCCACGTCCTTGCCACAAGCTTCGTTTCCAGAAGAGTTTTTCCTGTCTCCACAAGCAAACATCTTGCATCCTGTTCCTTCAATCTTACTACCTCCAATGGCACCGTCCTCTGCGGTACTCATGAACACAGCAAAAGATCTGCCTCCACCGTATCACTGCAGCACGGCCCGGCAGATCCCCAGACTTCATATCCTGACGGATCTATATCAGAAACGACTGATGTTCCTGATGAAATCTCTTACAAGATGATCGTATCTCGCCCTGAGCAGATTTCCTATCACCGACAGAGCTGTGAATATAAAGACGATGACTCTGTCCGGCAGCAGGAATACATACACAAGCACCGAAACAAGTATAAGTATCGAAAAAAAGAAAAGCGATGTGTTGTATATCATTATCTTCCTGACATCGTTTTCTTTACGTGAATCGAGACAGCCTCTCACCATCTGCATCCTGGTATGTCCCGGTATGTATTCCTTCCTGTTGGCCTGTATGAACGTTGCCAGCATCATCATACCTGTATATACTGCTGCGACTATCAGCAGTGTCGTTATCAGTCGTTCCGCCATATGATTCCCTCCGTATGCATTGAATAACTTCTAATACATGATAACATATATCCATAGCAAAATCTATCTGCAATTCTGAATCATCTAATATCCGAAGGTTCCCCCGGGCTTTGTTCCGGTACGTGGCCAGGCTCCGCCTCACAGGTCCGCATCCCCCCTTAAGCCCTCTGGAAATGTCAGATGATATTCCATACATAATAAAAAGATATTCACTTATCACCGGGTTTGCAATATAATATATCTGATACATCCAGAAAGAAGGTGACTCACAATGAGAAAGATCATACTGAAACCGGACCATCCCTTTTACAACAGCTGCGATATAGCCATCATCGATGTGACAGAAGGCAGCGAAAAGAAACGAGGCAAACTGACCGTTGAATATGGTAAAGTCGATGTTCAGGCGCTGATGGACCAGGGCATGGATATGGACAAGGCAATGGAGCATTACAGATCTGCCATAGATGCCAACGTGCGCTACTATATATGCGGTGACTGGGAATGTGAGGACGGATACGACCAGACAATGACCATCGTAAGGGAACATATCAGTCCTTACTTCGACTGAATAAATATCAATATCAAACGAGGTGAACAAACATCATGAAAAAGAAATTCGACAAACTCAAACTTTATATAGATTCACTTACAGTTTTCTCAAGTCTGAAATACGAACCTGTGATAGCTTCTTTGAGAGAGCTGCTCGATGCGCTTTCATTAAGACATGACAATGATACAGTAAGAATATACAGTGACTTCGCATCAGCGCTTTACGAGCATACCTGCGACCTTACGGAATACATCAGGACCGCAGTGCTCCAGGACGACAACTTTTACGTCAGGAAAACTGCTGCAGGGCTGGACACAGGCTCATATACGAAACAGGCAGCAGAACAGGAGCTGCTGATGCTGGAAGATCTCTCCTCCCTTTCATCATCTGAAATAAAAGATGCCATAGACTATGACGGATTCCTGCCGGAGTGGAATTCGAAAAAGACAGACCTCAGATACGACTTCATGGAAAAGCTCAACAATATATCAAAAACAGGCTACGGCATATATGCAAAATACAGCTTCTTCAGACTTGACGACAGCGGTATCGTCCCGGTAGCTCATCCGGACCATCAGTCTCTGGATCAGCTTTTCGGATACGAACGTGAACGCAGCCTCATCATGAAAAACACAGAAGCTCTCGTTAGCGGCGGCAGCGCCAGCAATATGCTGCTCTACGGAGACGCCGGGACAGGCAAAAGCTCCACCATCAAGGCTGTGGCTGCAAGCCTGGTTCCAAAAGGACTGAGACTCATCGAAGTCAGAAAGAACCAGCTTTACATGATACCTGATATCATGGAAGAGCTTGCATCGAACCCTCTGAAATTCATAATCTTCATAGACGATCTCAGCTTCACGGGCAACGACGACAACTTCTCCGCACTTAAAGCTACGCTGGAAGGCAGCATATCCGGATGCGGCGACAATATAGCGATCTACGCCACCAGCAACCGCCGTCATCTTGTCAAGGAGACTTTCAGCGATAGAAACGGTGACGAGCTCCATGTCAACGACACGCTCCAGGAGACCATGAGCCTTGCAGCAAGATTCGGTCTGACCATC
>CAKQNZ010000199.1 GCA_934255435.1 uncultured Clostridia bacterium
ACATAAAAGAATAAGCAAATCAATGGAGGTAATGAAAAATGGATGAAAAAGCTATGAGCCAGGAATATATCAACGGATATATCGAAAGAGCAAGAAAGGCACAGGCAGAATTTGAGAAAATGAGTCAGGAACAGGTAGACCTGGCAGTAAAGACTATCGGTAAAGTTGTTTATGATAACGCTGAGATGCTGGCAGAAATGGCAGTTGAAGAAACAGGTATGGGTAATGTACCTGACAAGATCGCAAAGAACAGACAGAAATCAGGAATCGTATGGAACAACCTCAAGGGTAAGAAATCAAGAGGCATCCTCGATACAGATGAAACAACAGGCATCACAAGACTTGCAAAGCCTATGGGCGTTGTAGCTGCTATCACACCTTGTACAAACCCGATCGTTACTCCTATGAGTAATGCAATGTTTGCACTCAAGTGCGGTAATGCTATCATCATCACACCTCACCACAAATCACAGAAGTGCAGTACAGAAACTGTTGAAATGATGAACGCAGAACTGGCTAAGCTGGGATATCCTGAGAACCTGATCCAGATCCTTGATCAGCACTCAAGAGAAAATACACGTAACCTGATCTCATCAGCTGATGTAGTTATCGCAACAGGTGGTGCAGGCATGGTAGGCGCTGCTTACAGCTCAGGTCGTCCGGCTCTCGGCGTAGGTGCAGGAAATGTACAGTGCATCATAGATGAAGGATATGACTACAAAGAAGCAGTACCTAAGATCATCACAGGAAGAGCTTACGATTATGGTATCATCTGCTCAGGTGAACAGTCAGTTATCTGCCCTGAAAAGGACTTTGACAATATCATGAACGAATTCGAATCAAACGGTGGATACATCATCAGAGAGCCTGAAAAACTCCAGGCTGTAAGAGATGCCCTGTTTGTTGACGGAAAGCCTAACAGACACTCAGTAGGTCAGTCACCTGAAAAGATCGCTGAACTTGCTGGAATCGAAATTCCTGAAGGAACAAAGGTTATCGTTGTTGTAGCTGAAGGAACAGGAAAAACTGACAGCCTCGGTGGAGAAAAGATGGGACCTGTTATCGCTGCATACAAGTATAAGACTCTTGAAGAAGGCGTTAATATCGCAAGAGAAAACCTTGAAAAAGACGGAAAGGGCCACAGTGTATCATTCCATTCAGACTCAGAAGATCATATCAAGTATGTCGGCAATGAACTCTGCGCATCAAGATTCGTTATCAACCAGGTATCAGCAAGCAGCGCAGGCGGCAGCTATTTCAACGGTCTCGCACCTACAAATACATTAGGATGCGGCAGCTGGGGACACAACAGTATCTCAGAAAACCTGGACTACAAACATCTCATGAACGTATCAAGAATCGCACGTTACATGAAGGACAATCATGTTCCTACAGATGAGGAGTTATGGGGTTAGTTTGAAATAAGGAGATCAAAAGCTTCTTACATATAGATAACTTCGAAAAAACGGCTGTAAAAGCCGTTTTTTCTTTTGGAACATTTACAAAAGCACAATAATTGTGCATTGATAAAACTTATGCTATTATCAGAACAATCAATTTTATTTGTCGAATATCCTGTGATATTATAATATTGTGCTAGAGCGTGGGAAAAGTAAATGCCATGACTTCTTAATTATAATAATAACTTCAGAAAAGGACATCTTACGGGAAGGATGTCCTTTTTTGTTTTTGAAATACTGTGTATACTTCAGGATGCATCGCATGATCTGTTCTCCGAAAAAACAGGGTCCTGGAAGCTGCTTTGCTCAGATAAACTGATATACTTATCAGAAGAATCAATTATATCCGCAACGGCTTTTATGATATGCTATAAATATAAGAAGTAACTTACCAAAAGTTCGAAACTGCTAAGGAGGCATAGCATGAAAAAAATAGGTGTGTTAGGAACCGGTACAATGGGTGCAGGTATAATACAGGTACTTGCACAGAGCGGATACGAAGTAGTACTCAGAGCAAGAAGACAGACTTCTGTAGACAAGGGTATAGCTACTATCGTAAAGAATCTTGACAAACTCATAAAAAAAGAAAAAATAACTGAAGCAGACAAGAATGATATCCTGGGCAGGATACACGGTTCTACTGAGATAGAGATAGTAAAGGATGCAGATCTCATTATCGAAGCAGCAACAGAGAACATGGAAGCAAAGAAAGCGCTTTTCAAAGAGCTGGACGAACTTTGCAAGCCTGAAACTATAATCGCAACAAACACTTCTGCTCTTTCTATCACAGAGATAGCAGCAGTAACAGGCAGACCTGACAAGATCATCGGAATGCATTTCTTCAATCCTGTTCCGGCAATGAAGCTGGTAGAGATCGTGAAAGGACTTACGACGTCAGAAGAAACAAGAAAAGCTATCATCGACCTGACAAAAGCTCTGAACAAGACTCCGGTAGATGTAGCAGAAGCTCCGGGCTTCGTTGTGAACAGGATCCTGATACCTATGGTAAACGAAGGAATAGGCATCCTCGCAGATGGAGTTGCAGATGTAGAAGGCATCGATACAGCTATGAAGCTTGGTGCAAATCATCCAATGGGACCTCTCGCACTGGGAGATCTGATCGGACTGGATGTATGCCTGGCTATAATGGAAACATTATACACTGAGTTCGGTGATACAAAATACAGACCTCATCCACTTCTCAGAAAAATGGTAAGAGCAGGCAAGCTGGGAAGAAAGACAGGTGTAGGATTCTACGATTACAGTAAATAGTCAGAACAGTTTAAGCGATATATGTTTCTAAG
>CAKQNZ010000200.1 GCA_934255435.1 uncultured Clostridia bacterium
GATACAAAGGATATTTTATACAGCCTGAGAACTGAGAAGGGACTGTCACAGGACGAACTGGCAGAAAAGGTTTTTGTTACTAGACAGGCGGTGTCACGATGGGAGAACGGTGAAACGACGCCGGGTGTGGAAACTCTGAAACTGCTCTCAAAGGTATTCGATGTTTCCATCAATACTTTGCTGGGCTCACCGAGACAGCTGGTCTGCCAGTGCTGCGGGATGCCGCTTGAGGATACTGTTACCAGCAAAGAGCCGGATGGTTCTTTCAACGAGGAATACTGCAAATGGTGTTATACAGATGGTGAATTCAAGTACACCAGCAAAGAGCAGCTGATAGATTTCTGCGTGGAACATATGTCAAGCGAGAGCTGGCCGGCAGAGCAGGTCCGTGCCCATATGGAAGCAGTAGTGCCGAACCTGGCTCACTGGAAAAAATGATTATGTCCATCACGGTTTTCTGGCGACGAGGTGCGCACGGAAGCCTTTCTGTCTTTCCATAGTCAGCACTGTGAAACCGGCTTTTTCTGCCATAGCGGTGAATTCTGCAGGTTTGTGTATTTTTACATCGCCGTGTCCGAACAGGTTTGCCAGCGGCATTTCAAGATGGTTCATCAGCCATACCACGAAATCTGAGGAAGTATAGTCCCGCAGGATCAGGCGGCCGCCTTTGCGCAGCACACGGTATACGCTGTCGAAAAAGTCCTGCGGAGACGGATAGTGATGGAAACTGTTGGAGCAGATGACTGCATCAAAGGATTCCTCTGCAAAAGGCAGATCTTCACTGTCGCCTATAACAAATTCCGTGTTGGTAAGCTTCTTTTCCTGAGCGACATGGATCATCTCAGGCGTGAGGTCGAGACCTGTATAATGCTTATCCGGATATTTTTCGTGAAGCAGCTGGATCATCGGGCCGGTGCCGCAGCCACAGTCAAGCACATCATGAAAAGGCTCTTTCTCCAGTTCCTCCAGTACAGGCGGATAGTCGTTCTTGCACATTTCGTAAATGCCGGAATGTCCGCTGTCGTAGATCTTTGCTGCCTGTGTGAATTCTTTTATAGAGAGTTTTTTATATTCTTCCGGTTTCATAAAATTTCCCCTTTATCTGGACACTATAGTTAGTTCGTGCTAATCAAACGATATCATAATTTATTAGAAAAGTCAAAGGGGTCGGATCTCGAACAGTTCTTATACTTCCAGCCAGCAACAAATGAGTGTATAATATGTGTCAGAGGAATCAGTTAAATTCATGATCAAGCGAGATGTGATGAAATGGTTTCCATCAAAGAAACAGGATAGAGCTGGAAATATGTTCCTGATATTGAGATATCAGGGTTTAGCGAGTCAGCTCATATATACAATTGAACTTTGGATACGAGGAGGCGAATATTACAATGAAGATAAATCGTTTTGAAACTGTATTTGGAAGATGTGTCGAAAATATTGCCGGGCAGTTTCGTATAGGATATTCAGTTAGCGATATAACGGAATTCTGTGATATGGAGGGATACTTAAAAGCCGGTGGGTATCAGGGAGCTATCATTTCTTTTTATGATTACGATACAGGCAGGATCTATGAGCCATTCCTCAAAAAAAGAAACGCATTATACGGGAAGCCTGTTTATTTGAAAGATTGCTTCTGGTTTTTACAGGGGGATTATAATAATGGAAAAATCACTTTGTTCAGGTATGTTCCGGGTAAAGAACTGGAGCTCATAACACAAATGGATTTAGAAGACGTAGATCAATACAACCTTAAGATCATCGGGGAAGATATCCACATCATAAGTGATGATGATGAGTTTGTCTGTTACTATCCGGACTTTTTCAAGTTTTCCAAGGGATCAAATGAAAGTGCAGCTGTGATATCAGATGGGAAAGTATATTTTTCAGCCTGGATAGAGGAAGGATGGGATTATGAGAACGACTGTGAAACAGATGAGTATAAATATTATGAAGAAGTGGTCGTAAGAGATTTCAACGGAAATGTTTTATCCGAGGAAGTAGGATGCTTGCAGCAGCACTCAGACGGGACATGGTGGATAGCATAATATTCCTCAATTATATTTTAGTGAGGCAACAATATGGATATCAGATTATTTTATCGGGAAAAGGGCAGTGGTGAGCCGTTTCTGTTTCTGCATGGGAACGGTGAAGACAGTTCCTACTTTGAACATCAGATAGAATATTTCAGATGCAGGTATCATGTGTTGGCGCTGGATACACGGGGGCATGGGAAATCTCCAAGAGGTGATATGCCTTTTACCATCGAGCAGTTTTCATGTGATTTGTATGATTTTATGATGGGACACGGGATCTCGCAGGCAGTGATACTGGGGTTTTCCGATGGCGCCAATATTGCTATGAAGTTTTCCATGAAGCATCCGGATATGGTCAGGGCGTTGATTTTGAATGGAGGTAATCTTGATGCAAAGGGCGTGAAGCGGACTGTTCAGCTGCCAATCGAGATCGGTTATCGTATCGCATCGCATTTTGCAGAAAAATCACCAGGCGCCAGGAAAAGCGTCGAAATGCTGGGGCTGATGGTGAACGATCCCAATATAAGTCCGGAAGAGCTGGCAAAAATCACAGCACCGACCATGGTGATCTGTGGAAGCCGGGACATGATAAAGGAATCCCACACTAGAAAAATTGCAATGAATATCCCAATGGCAAGGCTTGTGATTTTAAAGGGCAACCATTTTATAGCAAACAAATGTCCGGCAGAATTTAACCGT
>CAKQNZ010000201.1 GCA_934255435.1 uncultured Clostridia bacterium
CAGCCTTCTTCAGATCTTTCTTGAGTTTTTCCAGTTTTGTCTCATTCTCGTTTATAGACGCCTGAAGCTCGTTTATCTTCTCTTCGAGAGAATTCACCTTTGAAGACAGATCCTTTTCTTTCTCCTGCCCTGAATCAAGCTCAGCCTGCTTCTCCTTGATCTCGCTTTTTATCTGACTCAGCGACTTCGCACTTGCCACGCCTGTGTCCAGGCAGAGGAACAATGCCATCGATATTGCCAGAACTGCATATATCTTTCTGCTTCTGAATAAAGCCATTTACTGCGTTACCTCCTAAAAATACTGCTGTCTGTGTTCCCTTTTATGCTTTCAGGAATTTTCTCATAGATATTATACTGCCGCATGCACCTATGCTTATGCCGAGAGCCATGAATATCCATGTAAAATTGTATGCCAGGAAATTCACCGGTACCATAGGCATCGACAGCACTGAAAAGAGCTGCGGTCCCAGTACTTCTATGATCTTTTTGTAAAGAAGTACCGAAAGCCCTACCGAGATACCTCCTGAAACTATGCCGATTATTATCCCTTCAGCGAGGAAAGGACCTCTTATGAACCAGTTGGTGGCGCCTATGTACTTCATGATGCTTATCTCATGAGCTCTGTTGAAAACAGTGAGTTTTATCGTATTGGCCACGACAACTATGGAAACTATTATCAGGAATATCATTATCACGACTGCTGCTATCTGTACGAATCTTGTAGCACTGAGAAGTTTGTCCACTGTGTCCTTGTAGAACTTCACATCTTCTACGCCGCTGAGCTCTCCTGCAGCTGTTGCGATATCATCTGCCTGCTCCAGATCTGATATAAGCACGACTACAGAATCCGGCAGCGGATTGTCCTTGAGGCTGTCCAGAAGATATGCGTTCTCACCCCATCTTGTCTTGAATTCCTGCATAGCTGTCTCTTTGCTCTTGTAATACGCATCTTCCACGCCACTGCGGCTCTTCATGCTGTCCACGACCTCGGTTTTCTGTTCATCTGTCGCACTATCGCTCATGAATATCTCGATATAGTCGTAATCCTGTTTTATGGTCTGTGCTGCTGTGTTGACGTTTATCACAAGTATGAAGAATATACTCAGAACCAGCAGCATAGCAGTTATGGCGAATATCGACGCCAGCGACATGGCACGGTTTCTGAAAACCTGCAGGAACGCCTGCTTCAATGTATAGAAAAAGCGTTTAATCATCATTCCTGCCCCCTTTCCTGAAACGTGACCTGTGTGTACGCTCGATGTGAAGGGTGTCGCTTTCGAAAATTCCGTGACCATCGTTATCAGCAAAGGCATCTTCAAGCATCTCTTCGAATCCGTACAGTCCGAATTCGTCTCTTACGATCCTGCCGTTTTCTATGGCTATGACACGTTTGCCCATCTTGTCTACGATATCCTTGGCATGTGTCACCATCAGTATCGTTGTGC
The DNA here is from genome assembly GCA_934255435.1 of uncultured Clostridia bacterium. Lineage (GTDB taxonomy): Bacteria > Bacillota > Clostridia > Peptostreptococcales > Anaerovoracaceae > Lentihominibacter. Next base: position 1,446 of record CAKQNZ010000201.1, read on the forward strand.
CTCTCATATTGATCTGATCCAGCAGCTGCATTATCTCCCATGCAGTGTCCGGATCCAGATTGCCTGTAGGCTCGTCAGCTATGAGTATCCTCGGCTTGTTGACTATAGCTCTTGCAATGGCCACTCTCTGCTGCTCGCCTGCGGAAAGTTCATCGGGATATTTACCGGACTTGTCTGCTATACCCACCATACTGAGCACCTGCGGCACATATTTTTTGATCAGTTTCCTCGGCTGATGTATTATCTCCATAGCAAAGGCAACGTTCTCATACACTGTTTTCTTTTTCAGAAGTCTGAAATCCTGAAAAACGATGCCTATATTCCTTCTCAGTTTCGGCACCTGTCTGTTTGAGATCTTTGTGACATCAGTTCCTTTGACTCTGATACTTCCTGAATCTGCATTTATCTCCTTGAGTATAAGCTTAACGAAAGTCGATTTACCAGCTCCGCTGGGTCCCACAAGGAATACAAAATCTCCTTTGTTTATCTTTACCGATACGTTTTCAAGACCAACATTTGATTTATAGTATTTTGTGACATTATCAAATACGATCATGTATTTTTCTGCCCCTTTCTTTAATCTCCGTCATATTTTTCAATTATACAACAGACACTTTTTCTTTTCAATAAATCAGCTGTAATTGGGGCGTCATTGAATATTTTTTTGTCATTTTCTGTGAAAAATATGTGAATTAATCATATTGTATCCTGAGTTCTATCGAATCCGGAAGTTTTTTCAGATCCGTTTTCACCACCTGGACAGGATAAGTTATTATCTGTGATACAGATGTCTTTTTTCCTGGATCGCTGAAGGATGCATATACTGCAAGAGTCGTCCCGTCTGCGTCCTTTTCCAGGATCAGTTTCCTCACTGACACCTTATATCCCGACGTAGGCTTTTCACCTCTTGTGACTATGACATATACTTCATCATCATCCACACATGCCAGTGCACGCTCCAGACTCTTGTACTCCGGTATTATGTCAGCTGCGATACCATGCGGTATATCACTTTCCTTCACTGCATCATAGGCAACAGCTTTACCACCTGATACTTTCATACATATCAGAACTACACATATACCTGCAGCAAGCATCACTGCTGCAGCTGCGATCATCTTTCCTGCTGATCTTCCATCGCCT
>CAKQNZ010000202.1 GCA_934255435.1 uncultured Clostridia bacterium
TATATATTATTATACCTGTGAACTGCTGATTAAGCAAGGGCGACAGACATCCTGCCGGCTGTATCAGATGAGTTTTTCATGATATATGCCCTCAAGGTCGTATCGTCTTATGCGTTTTCGTATCTCCTCCCGGTCTGTGGAGTAAAGCCCCTTGTCTTTCATCCGCTGGAAGTATTCTGCTCCTGCAAAAGTATACCTTGTCATCAGTCCGTCTGCTGTCTTCATGCGCTCCGATGCAAAGGATATAAGGTCACCCGTTGCAAGGCCTGACGTCAGCTGCAGCAGCTTCATGCCCTTGAGGTATCTCACTGCATTGTGACCGGCAAGGCTTCCTGTGGTTATAGCCTCCGTATGCCCTACGAAAAGTCCGGACTTTTCACCACCGCAGAAGAGATTGGCTGTGCCTTTGACTCTCATGTCGTTGTCACGCTCCGTCACAGAAAGATACCTGACGGAGTTGCCTTTGCCGCCTGCATAGGGGTCTGCATATCTGGCGTTTTCGAATCCCGGTATCCTCCGCAGAGTCTCAAGGTCAAAAAACGGCGTCATTATCTTTGCATAGCCTGTATCCAGCAGGATTATGTTCTCCGCATACTCATCCAGAGCATACTGCCTGCATACTTTGAGATCCAGCTTTTCTTTTTTTCTGACTTCCTCCGGCAGAGGCCCTACCGCCACGCCTTTCTCATTTAGTTCGTGCTGCAGCTCTACTGAAAGCGACTGTTTCTCCAGCTTTCCGCTGCCGCTGAAAGCACCGTATGAGCCGTCACTGCGCCGTCCCATTATGTCGTGGACTCCGGCTTTCTCGCTGATGCTGACTCTCGGTCCGAAGGCAGGACACCTCAGGATACACATACAGCAGCCGTTGCCATATGTAAGGCAGTTGCCCATAGGTCCGGTACTTCCTGCCGTGTCGATGAAAACGTCGCCTTCTATCTCCTCTCCGTCAGCCAGCAGGACTTTTTTTATCTCCGTCCTGTCTCCGCTACGTTCTGTCACCACATCCACAGCTCTTGACATCAGCCGTATATCTACGCCCTTGCTTTTCAGCAGCCGCCTCACCTCCGGCTCCACTTTCATCACATCGTAAAGGCTGGCGTGCTCATGTCCCGGAAAGTCGAGACCTGTATGACGTGAGCATCTGTCGGTTATTTCGAAAAGTTCATCAGCTCCCAGTGCGATGTTCTCCTCTGCTGCTGTGAACCTGCCGTTGTTCCTCATGATGCCGCCCACATTGCCGAGACCCAGCAGCAGATCTGTCTTTTCCAGCAGCACCACATCGGCGCCTGCGTTCCTGGCAGTGACTGCGGCTGCGCATCCTGCCCAGCCGCCCCCTGCTATTACCACTTTATACAATAAAAATCCCTCCTGACATATTCATTCACTTCAGAATATGTCACAGGAGGGTGTTTTGTTAATATTGGACCTCAGCCTGCTGCAGCAAGGTCTGGCATAAAATCCGTATCACAGCATCATATCCGTGGCTGCACATTTGCACATTTTACAGACTCTGCCGCTGCTGTCTGTATGGCAGCATGCTCCGCAGATGCCTTCACCGCAGCACATATTGAAATTATTGCTGTATACGAGCTTTTCCTCCGGTATCCTCAGCACCTTCGCCAGTTGCCTGATATAGTAGTCCGAGGTCAGTAGTATGATCCTGCTGTACGTGCTTTCGTCGCACCACGCTGGATATGGCGTTTCTGCAAGGCTGATGTATCTCAGTTTACCTTTTTCGCCGTACTTTTCTATCTCAGGTTCGAGATAGTCACGTATGATGTCTGTGCCGACTTTCTCAGGGTCAACTGCTATCTCGATATCTTTCCTGCCTTCTGCGCACCTCAGTATGTTCACAGCCGGTGCGAATCCGACGCCTTTTGTTATTATCAGCCACCGGTCTGCGACACTTTCGCCACTTGCTGAAACTGCCGGAGCTGCAGAACCTATACCGGTCCTGCGCACAGCTTCCGCACCTTTGCCTGCCAGACCGCTCCTGTAAACGCCACGGATCACAATGTTTTCTTCTGCCTCTGCTATCAGTTTGGTCTTACCGGATATGACTTTCAGCGCCAGATATATCTCTCCGCTGCTGATGTCTGCTTTCATTACAGACAGCGGCACATTGTAAAAAGCATCGCTGCCGGCTCTGTTTACAAAGACGAAAGCTCCCGGCTGAGATGCTTTCATGGCGAAGCCTTTATCCGTCTGCAGTATCAGAACCAGCAGATCGTCTCCGTATTTTATCTTCCTGACGATCCTGACGCTCATGTCTTTGCGCCGGTCGGTTATCCTGCTGCCGTTCTGGATATATTCATTGTATATGCATACACCTGCCCAGCTGCAGTCGCATCTGTCCCTGCCGGAAAGCCTGCTGCAGACAAGGCAGTCGCCTGTCTCTGCCAGCGGACACGGACAGTTCACAGTACCTGCATCTGTACATGTGGTCCCTTTCAGCGACCTGTTCAATGTCATTTCATCACTGTTCCTCTCCGGATCACAAGATCCTGATCTACAAATCTATAAATCATTCATATATCAATAATATGCGCCGGAAAGAGAAAAGAGCATGGACTACATCCACGGAT
>CAKQNZ010000203.1 GCA_934255435.1 uncultured Clostridia bacterium
CAAGGTCGTCACGTTCTATCCTGCCCATAACATTTCTCGCATTGTTATGACTTGTGATATATGACGGATCACCTGACAGTATGTATCCCACCATCTGGTCGATAGCATTGTAGCCTCTTTCTTCCAAAGCATCGTATACTATATTTAAGATTTCTTCAATCGTACGCTGTTCAACTTTATCAAAATTGTCGTACATTCTGGTCTGTTTATCCATATCAACTGTACCTCCGATATATTAGATTAATAAGATTATATCACTTCATCGGATATATTTACAAGTAAAATGCATCAATTCACACAAAATTTACAAATAAATACCAATATTCACAGATATAATCTCCGGTGTTTAGAGCAGCTCAGCTGCTTTGGCAAATGCATCAGCGATCTTTGACGGTTCTTTAGCGCCTGCCTGAGCCATATCAGCTTTACCGCCACCGCCACCGCCCGCAGCTGCTGCGATATCCTTTATCATCTTGCCTGCATGAAGCCCGTTTTCAACAAGATCGTCAGTGAGAGATACCAGGAACGTTACTTTTCCTCCTGATACTGTCGCAAATACCATTGCAACATTCTTGTTGTCAGCTTTTATAGTGTCGGAAAGACCTCTGAGATCATTTATGTTATAATCCTCGAACTGCTTCGTTATGAGTCTGATACCGTTCACTTCACTGGCTTCATCAATGAGGCTGTCCAGTCCTTTGTTCATTTCGGCTTTTTTCAACTCTTCGATCTCTTTTTTCAGAGCCTTTACTTCATCAGTAAGCGCCGATGCTTTTTCAGCGATGAGATCACGTTTTGCCTTCATAGCGTCAGCTGCTGCATTTATGAGATTCTCATCATCATTGAATCTTTCAAGTATGTTCATGCCTGTTACGGCTTCGATCCTTCTTACGCCTGAGGCAACGCCTGATTCGCTTATTATTTTGAATGCACCTATCTGTCCTGTATTTGCGACGTGAGTACCACCGCACAGCTCTTTACTGAAATCGCCTATCGAAACGACTCTTACAGTGTCTCCGTACTTTTCACCGAACAGTGCCATAGCACCTGTATCAAAGGCCTCTTTAGCAGACATCACATCAGTAGTAACATTTATAAAATGTGATATCTTGTTGTTGACCATATCCTCTACACGCTTTATCTCATCTGCAGTCATGGCCTGGAAATGGTTGAAGTCGAATCTCAGACCGTCTTTCGTGACCGATGAGCCGGACTGCTTGACATGATCTCCAAGGACTTCCTGAAGTGCCTTCTGGAGCATATGAGTTGCAGTGTGATTGGCAGAAGTACGGTTCCTGACAATAGCCAGCGACATAGATTCTACTTTATCGCCGGCTTTCAGCTCTCCGCTGAGGATCGTTGCCTTGTGAGTGAAGACTTTGTTCATCTTTCTGACGTCAGTTATCTCTACTCTGCAGTTGTCGTTATATATATATCCTGTATCGCTGGCCTGTCCGCCGCTTTCTGCATAGAAAGGCGTCCTGTCAAGGACTATCGTGCAGCTCTCCCCCTCTTTTACCGAGCTGACAGGTTTATTGTCGCAGAGCATCGATTTTACGATACTCTGATCCACAAGGGTATCATAACCTGTGAATACAGTTTCTTCATCAGTCATGAAATCGACTGAAGCCTCGTCCCAGCCGGCGCCTTCCATATCCTGTTCCACATGGGAGCGGTCTTTCTGCTCTGCCATGGCAGCTTCGAACCCTTCGATATCCACAGTATATCCGGACTCTTCAAGGATCTCTCTTGTAAGATCGATAGGGAATCCGTACGTATCATGGAGCTTGAATGCTTTCTTTCCGTCAAGGACTTTCTTGCCGTCTTTATCGAGCTCGTCGATGTATCCGTTTATTATCTTCATGCCCTGATCTATAGTAGCTGAAAATCTGTCTTCTTCTGCAGATACGACTTTCTGTATCATGACACGGCGTTTTTCAAGTTCAGGATATGCACCTGCAGATACATCTATAACCTTACCACAGAGCTGCGACAGGAATGATCCTTCCATTCCGAGTATCCTGCCGTGTCTGGCAGCCCTTCTTATAAGTCTTCTCAGCACATACTCACGACCTTCGTTGCCTGGCGTTATGCCGTCTCCGATCATGAATGTCATGGAACGCAGGTGATCCGTAATTATCCTTATGGAAATATCTGTTTCCGCTTCACCGTCTTTGTATGCCACACCTGAAACTCTTACGACTTCTTTAAGTATATACTGGATAGTGTCCACATCGAATATGGAGTCAACTCCCTGCATTATGCAGGCCAGTCTTTCGATGCCCATACCTGTATCTATATTAGGATGAGCCAGGTCAGTATAATTGCCCTCATCGTCTTTGCTGAACTGTGTGAATACATGGTTCCAGAATTCTACATATCTGTCGCAGTCGCATCCCGGTTTGCAGTCAGGATCACCGCAGCCGTATTTCTCGCCTCTGTCGAAATATATTTCGGAACATGGACCGCACGGGCCTGTACCGATTTCCCAGAAGTTGTCGTCCTTGCCAAGACGCACGATCCTCTCTTCAGGCATGCCGATGACATCTTTCCAG
>CAKQNZ010000204.1 GCA_934255435.1 uncultured Clostridia bacterium
GTATATTTATGTATATGAATGATCTTTTCTTCCTGCTCTTCCTGCCGTAATAAAAACATCCAGATTGAGTAATGTTATCTTACGTCAGTTTGAAGGTCCACACAAACTTTGAGACACTAACAAAAACACCACCGTATATATACGATGGTGTTTTACTTTAGCGACTTTCAAAGATATCTTTGATCATCGAGCTTGAGATCTTTTCGTGATATACGAAAGGCTGTTCTTCCGGGGTGTTTTTTTCATCGCTGTCATCGGTCTTACTGTCTGTGGATGAGTCATTGTCTGATACGCCATCATCACTGCTGGTATTTTCTTTATCATTGTCATCTGTTATGTATAGTTCTTCAACGGGTGAACTGCTGTCTTCATCAGCACTTTCGATGATCTCACTGTCTTTACCGGAAACCTCATCTGCACCATCAGATATATCCTGTTCATAAGCATCGGTCAGGACGGATCTGTTTTCAAGTGATGCATTTTCTTCAGAACTGCTGCTGTCTGCAGTGATGTTTTCATCAATGTCATTAACAGAAGTTTCATCGATGGTGACTTCATTTTCAGGAAAATCAGATAAAGGTGTATCCTCATCTGAAAGATTCGTACTCTCACACTCTTCGTGGTCCTCACTTGTATCTGATGAGGTGGTATCGCTTTCTGATCTCATATCTTCGATTGAACTGCTGATATCACTGAGCTCTGTCCCATTTTCAACAGATGCACTGTTTCCACTTTCTTTTTCTTCTTCGGGCTCCTGCACTGGCTCTGCCTGGGCGGCAGAATTTTCGAGTGCTTTTTCATCAGAAATATTTTCAATGGATGTTCCGTCATCTGATACAGTCTCCTCCGGTACTTCTGAGATATCGGCTCCGTGAGTATCAGAACTGAAGATATCGGATACCTGTATAGGAGATACACTCTCGGTATTCTCTGCAGTATGTTCTGTTTCAGCTACAGCTGGTTTGACAGCCTCATTTTTCTGAAGGACGATGGATGAAGCGATACGATCAAGGTTATACAGACACAGAGCCGCTGCTGCAGTAAGCAGTGCAAAACCGAAATATGAAGCACAGGATGTTATCACGTACTGTGCTGCCGATGAGGCGGATGCAGTACCGTCATAAAGATTTATATACTGTATGGAGTTTCGTATCATGTTCACTCCATATAGAAGGAAAGCCGCTGAAAATATCAGCAGCACGATTATAGAAATACGGTTTATCAGTGTTGATGTCTTTTTCATAAATTACTCCTCGTATATAATCGTATAGTTTTGTCATATATGTTTAACACCCGCTGATACCTGACGCATAGTATAGTGTGAAGGAGGTCAGGTAGATATGACTGGTCATAAAAGAAATATTTTTCCGGGTGGGAATACCCCGCATGGTTTCCATTCCTATTATAACTATATTATCGAGCAAAATAAAGCAGAAAAAATATTTTGCATCAAGGGAGGTCCGGGTACAGGCAAATCAACGCTGATGAAAGAGATCGGAGAGCTTTTCATCAGCAGAGGTGAAGATGTTGATTTTCTGTGGTGCTCTTCGGACCCTGAGTCTCTGGACGGCATCCTGATAAGAGACTGCAGGATAGCTCTGGTAGATGGCACATCACCGCATATAACAGATCCGGTGAATCCGGGAGCTGTAGACAAGATAATAGATATGGGTGAATGCTGGGATGAGGAGACTCTCAGGCTTGAACGTGACAGGATAATAAGTATCAACGAGAGAACAGGACGCTTTTACAAGCTGGCATACGGGTACCTGCGTTGTGCAGGTACATATCGTGACTTAATATCATGCATCATGGATGATATGGTCACCGAAGGTCAGAAACGAGATGCTTTCATGCAGCTGTCGCTGGCAATAGACAATATTCCGGCTGTCAAAAGGGCAGAGTCTCATGCAAAAAACGACCACGCTATGGGCAGAGACGGCAGTGTCGGAACTGAAAAGAGATTTTTTGCAGATGCAATAACTCCGGCAGGGATCAGAAGCGGCCTGGAATCTCTTGTCGAAAATACAGGCAGGCTTGTGATAATAAAAACTGCAGCGGGATTCGATACAGGGAAAATGATTTCAGCGGTGTCAGACAGGCTGAGATATGCAGGATTCGATACAGAACTTTATTACTGTCCGATGTCGCCGGACAAACGGCCCGAACATATAATATGTACTGAAGCTGACCTTGCAGTGGTGACGGAAAACGAATATCACAGTATGCCGGCAGAGCGCCGCAGCGGCCGGAAAACAAGGATCATAGAAATCGATCCGTATGAAAACGTGAAAAATTTTTCCTGCGATATAATGCCGGATCTCAAAGTAAAACTGCATGAAAACATCGATAAAGCCATAAAAATGCTTGCTCAGGCAAAAAAATGTCATGATGAGCTGGAATCGTGCTATATATCGGCGATGGATTTCCATAAATGTGGTCTGAAAAAAGAAAGTATCATAAATGAGATAGAAAACACACTCAAGTAGTATGAAATAAAATGCCTGAATAAAACAATAAAACACGCAAAACGGAAATAAATTGCCCTG
>CAKQNZ010000205.1 GCA_934255435.1 uncultured Clostridia bacterium
GTAAACGGGCGTTTCGAATATTTGAAGATATGCGTCTTGCAGAAGCTGCACTCACTGACGAGACTGCTGCTGTCGTTGAAATCGGCTTCCTTTTCCCCGGGAAATCCCACGATGATATCTGTGGATATACCGTAATACGGATCGAACTCCTTTAATACCTTCACGATATCCAGATACTGCTGCCGGTCATAAGGTCTGTTCATGGCACGCAGTACGCTGCTGCTGCCGCTCTGCGCCGACAGATGAAGGTGGTGACAGAGTTTACTGTACTTCATCAGACGCTTCACATATCCGGCGTTGACTACCGCAGGCTCAAGAGAGCTGAGTCTTATCCTGAAATCTCCTTCGATGCTGTCTATGGCAGCTATGACCTTTTCGACGCCATACGGCTCATCATCATTATGCTTTATCCCGTCTTCCATACCGTAAAGTGCGGTGTTTATCCCTGTCAGAACTATCTCTTTGAACCCCGCTGATATCAGGGAGCGTGCCTCATTTACTATATCATCGAATGCACGGCTCCTGACCCTGCCTCTGGCGTATGGTATCACGCAGTATGAACAGAACCGGTTGCAGCCTTCCTGTATCTTGATATAGGCTCTGGTCCTGTTTTCTGTACTTGTTACCATACCGGTATCATCATAGACATCAAGTTCTTCATAACCTTTGATATGTACCTGTCTGACTCTGTCATTCATATATTCACTGACATATTCTGTGATATGACTTTTCTCGTTGGTACCTGCCACTATGTCCACACCTTCAACAGCTGCAACTTCATCCGGCTTTATCTGTGCATAGCAGCCTGTCACTACTATTACGCTGTCTGGATTTGTCTTTTTCATACGGCGTATATACTGCCTGGATTTCTTGTCTGCAACTGCTGTCACGGTACAGGTATTTATGATATATACATCTGCAAAATCCCGTTCCCCGACTATCTCGCAGCCACCTGCCTCGAAGTCCCTGGCTATTGCTTCAGATTCGTACTGGTTCACTTTGCAGCCTAACGTATGGAATGCTACCTTCATTCTGTCCTCCTGAAAAAAGATTTATTTCAAGTATAACACAGCTGCATGATACATAAAACATATAAAAATTTCATATTTTAAAACACGACATTATCAAGGAGGAGTTATGAAAAAAAGCAGGATCAGGATCGCAGCGATACTTGCTCTCGCTGCAGGGACTTTCATTTCATTCATTATATCATTTTCATTCAGCAGTCTCCCTGCAGCTATAGACAGAAAAGTAAGATCGGACAGCAGTACCATCAAATGGGTGGATTTCAACGTGCCGTATGAAGTCATGAAAAAAGCCATGGATACAGATATAGACAGTTACAACAGCAGCAAACATATCGACTGGATAGATACTCTTTCATATCTTGGAGCACTTTACGGAGGTGACTTCAGCCGGTACACTCCGGAGGATATGGACAAATTCACAGATTCCGTAAAAAACGGCATATCTGTTGATTCTCTTACAAAGGAAATGAAATACTATGATTACTACCATAAAGCCTACAGCGCCGTTCTTGGCGGTTTTCTTGGAGAATACCAGCTGAAGATCCCATCAGATAAAAAAGGGGGCTCATCATGGAAAAAAGTATACGGTCTCAAAGCATTCTCTCCGCTGGCCGAAGGATTCAGCTATTCAGATTTTGACGATTTCGGTCAGAACAGAAGCTACGGATACAGCAGGCAGCATCTCGGACATGACCTTATCGCTTCTTCGGGCACGCCTGTCATAAGCGTCGAGAGCGGTATAGTCGAAGCTATGGGCTGGAACCAGTACGGCGGCTGGCGTCTCGGCATACGCAGTTTCGACAAAAAACGTTACTACTACTATGCCCATCTGCAAAAAGACGCTCCTTTTGCCGACGGCCTTTACATCGGTGCTGCAGTCAAAGCTGGAGATATCATCGGCTACACTGGTCAGACCGGCTACAGTCTTCGTGAAAATACCAATAATATCGATACTCCTCATCTGCATTTCGGCATGCAGCTTGTGTTCGATGAAGACGCCAAGGACAGCAGCAACCAGATATGGATAGACCTGTACGACATCACAAAGCTCCTGTCATCGCACAGATGCAGTGTCATAAGAGACAGCGCCTCAGGAGAATACAAACGGAAATATCAGTTCGTTGAAGAAAATCCACAGCTGAAAAATATCAGCGCATCTGCCGGTACAACTGAAAAAAACAGCATCGAACTTCCTGTGATAATGTACCACAGCATACTGGAACATCCGGTAAAGCCCAGCAAATACATAGTTTCTCCCAAACTCTTCGAAAAAGATCTGAAATACCTGAAGAAACACGGCTATACGCCGGTTTTCATGAAAGATGTCATAGCCTTTGTGGAAGGCAAAGGGACTATGCCTGAAAAGCCAATAGTCCTTAGTTTTGACGATGGATATTACAACAACTACTATTATGCTTTCCCACTGCTGCGTAAATACGATATGAAAGCCGTGATATCCATAGTCGGAAAATCCACTGACGATTTTTCTGAAACTGAAGATGAGAATCCCAACTATT
>CAKQNZ010000206.1 GCA_934255435.1 uncultured Clostridia bacterium
CCATTACAGTCTCTGACCTTCCTTTCCAGTTGTTTATTCTGACATTTTACCACTATATCGGCGTCTGGCAAATAGTACTTACTTCTTATTTTCTCATTTTTCGCCTTTTCATGCACATTTCTTTGTGCTAAAATCACATAGATGAATTATCGCTTGATACAGACAATGTAAAGGATCCGATGAATGAGACTGAATAAATATATAGCAGCTGCAGGTATATGCAGCCGCAGGAAAGCAGATGAACTTATAGCTAACGGCAACGTCAGGATAAACGGAGCCGTAATGAAAGAGATGGGATACGACGTGGCTGACGGCGACACTGTCCAGGTAAACGGCAGGACTATCAGCGCAGCCTTGAAAAAAGTATATGTAGCTGTGAACAAGCCGCCGGGATATATCACCTCCATGGATGACGACCGCAGCAGAGCGACAGTGGCAGAGTTGGTGGCTGATATACCGGAGAGACTTTTCCCGGTGGGAAGGCTGGACTATAACACAACAGGTCTTCTGATAATGACAAACGATGGCGACCTGACCTATACCCTCACTCACCCGAAGCATGAAGTATGGAAGACATATATCGCCACCGTGGCAGGCGTCATCTCCGACAACCGCATAGCAAGGCTCCGCAAGGGAGTCGATATCGGCGGTTTCATCACTTCCCCTGCAAAGGTAAGAGTCATAAAGCAAATGCCTCGCCGTGCAGTAGTGGAGATCAGCATCCACGAAGGCAAGAACAGACAGGTCCGCAAGATGTTCGCAGCTGTAGGCAACAAGGTGCAGGAGCTGGAAAGAGTGTCCATAGGCGATATAAGACTGGGACGTCTGATGAGCGGCCACTACCGCAAACTCACAAGAGAAGAGATAGAATATCTCAAGAGCCTGTAGACTCCAGCGGTCAGGATCTGAAGAGCAGATATCCCGGAACTCATCACTGAGATCTGGTTTATACTAAAACAGTCATCTCTGATATATCTTATAGGTCTGTCTTACAGACAGCATCGATACAAGCAAAATAAAACGAGAACAGTTATCCGTATGGTGTGTCATAAAGATCTGCCCTCGTTTTTTAATTATGAAATCATGCATCTATCATGCTGTAGCAGGACATGCACAGCCTGCCTTGTCATCTGCCATTTTTGGCAGTATCTACTTTACCCATTTTGCTGTAAGTTCAGGGAGTATATCGTACACATTGCCGACGATACCGTAATCCGCCGCCTTGAATATCGGTGCTTTGGGGTTCTTGTTTATGGCCACGATCACCGACGATCCCTTCATGCCTGCCAGATGCTGGTTCATGCCGGAGATGCCGCATGCAAAGTATATGTCCGGCGTCACTTTCCTGCCTGTCAGACCTACCTGATCAGCCTCGCCAGCCCATCCCATGGACACTGCGCCTCTGGATGCTGCGAATGTACCGCCTGTTGCTTCAGCCAGCTGTCTTACGAGATCAAGGCTCTCGGTCTTTTTGAATCCTCTGCCCCCTGAACAGATTATCTCGTCCTTCTTTACATCTGCCAGCGCTTCGATGAGCTGATCCACTGTTTCGAAAAGTACTGCCGGTGCCTTTTCCTCCTTAGGCGCCTTTTTCTTAGGGAAGATCTTTCCTGAAATCACGAGTTTCATTACTTCCGATGTGCCCTCATATATCTGGGTGATCTTGGCGTCTCTCATGTACCTTTCGATGGGAAGATCCTTGATATATCCGTATCCGCCATGGAACTGCACAGCCTTCACTGTAACATCCATAGCTGTGGATGAGCAGGCAAGCTTAGCCTTTGCAGCTGACTCTGTTGTACCCGGAAGTCCATTCTCTCTGATGTACGCCGCCTTGTAAAGCAGGAGTCTCGATGCGTCGATCCTTGTCTCCATTTCTGCCATCTCGAAAGCCATAGCCTGGAATCCGCTGAGCTTTTTGCCGAACTGTTCCCTGTGCTGCATATATTCGACTGTCCTGTCGAAAGCTCCCTGAGCGATACCAAGAGCCTGAGCTGCGATACCCAGTCTGCCGACGTCAAGGGAAGTCATAGCTACCTTAAAGCCTTTGCCCAACTCTCCCAGCAGGTTTTCCTTAGGCACGATGCAGTCGTCGAAAACCAGCTCCGACACAACGGATCCTCTGATACCCATCTTGTCTTCTGTCCTGCCCTTGTAGAATCCAGGCATGCCTTTTTCGACGATGAATGCGCTGATGCCCTTCGTTCCTTTGGACTGGTCGGTCATGGCCATGACAACATACACGTCTGCTATGCCGCCGCCTGAAATGAACACCTTGGAGCCGTTCATGATGTAGGAGCCGTCCTCCTGCTTAACAGCAACGGTCTGCTGTGCAGCGGAGTCGGTACCTGCGTTCGGCTCGGTCAGGCCGAATGCGCCGAGCTTAGCGCCTTCCTTAGCAGTGATCAGCGGACGCAGCCACTTTTCCTTCTGCTCCGGAGTACCGAACGCGTAAATCGGCCAAGCACCCAAGGTGCCGTGTGCAGAAATAATCGCACCGGTAGTACCGCAAACGCGGCTCAGTTCCTCGA
>CAKQNZ010000207.1 GCA_934255435.1 uncultured Clostridia bacterium
GTATATATGTGAAAAGACAGGTGCAGTAGTGCTTCTTAAAGGCTCAGGTACTTTAGTGGCAGCACCTGGAGAACAGACATATATTAATACTACCGGCAATCCCGGTATGGCGACAGGAGGCAGCGGAGATGTGCTCACAGGCGTCATAGCTGCGATAGCGGCTTCAGGCGTGCCGGCAGCTGATTCAGCGAGAGCAGGAGCTTTCATACATGGTATGGCTGGAGATATCGCTGCTGACAGACTGGGACAGTGGGGCACTACCTCACTGGATATACAGATGGCTCTTCCTGCTGCATTCAGGGAAATAACAGGAAAGTGAATCAATAAGGAACTTGGAGAGTGATGGACTTTGAGCATTAAAAAGGGAGACCTTTATTTTGCAGATTTAAGTCCGGTAACGGGCTCCGAACAAGGCGGAGTAAGACCTGTACTTGTGGTTCAGAATGATGTGGGAAACAAATACAGCCCGACAATAATAGTTGCGGCTGTGACATCACGAAGGAATAAGGCCGACCTTCCGACTCATGTCGAGATCGAAGCGGATGGGAATGGCTTGTCAAAAAATTCAGTAATATTATTGGAACAGCTCAGGACTATAGATAAAAGAAGATTGAAAGAAAGAATAGGGACTATTGACAGAAACCGTTTACCGGAGGTTAATGAAGCGTTGAGTGTCAGTTTGGGAATAGATACAGATTCTTTTTTCTGATCACGTTTATCACAGGTCTCTGCAGTGTATATGCAGGGACCTGATAACAGATACAGGACTGCGACAGCTGTTTTACATAGATTTAGAAATAGGTCAATAATATAATTTTTACGGAGGAGAATGATGGATATAAAATCACTGGAAAAAAAAGCTTCGGAAGTGAGGATCGGCGTAATTCGTGCTATACATAACGCCGGTTCAGGACATCCGGGCGGATCGCTGTCAGCTGCGGATATCGTTACAGCACTTTATTTTGACGAAATGAATATCAATCCGAAGGATCCTGATATGAAGGGCAGAGATAAATTCATACTGTCGAAGGGGCATGCAGGTCCTGTGCAGTATTCAGCACTTGCAGCAAGAGGATACTACGACATGGAAGAGTTCATGACACTGAGAAAACTGGGATCGAGGTTCCAGGGTCATCCGGATATGAACAAAGTTCCCGGAATAGAAATGTCTACAGGTTCTCTGGGACAGGGATTCTCCGCAGCAGGTGGCATGGCTATGGCAAACAAGCTTGATGGAAACGATGGCAGGATATATGTACTGCTTGGCGACGGCGAGATCCAGGAAGGTATCGTATGGGAAGCGGCTATGTCTGCAGCGCATAATAAACTGGACAATCTTGTAGGTATACTGGACCACAACGGTCTTCAGATAGACGGCAGGAACGAGGATGTCATGACAGTTGCTCCGGTAGCTGATAAATTCAGGGCGTTCGGATGGAACGTCATCGAGATAAACGGCCACGATTTCAGTGAGATACTCGATGCATTCAGCAAGGCAAAGGAATGTAAAGGCAGCCCGACTATGATAATAGCGGAAACTGTAAAGGGCAAAGGCGTTTCCTTCATGGAAAATGAAGCAGGATGGCACGGCAAGGCTCCTGATGAAGAACAGACGAAGCAGGCGATCGCAGAACTGGGAGGAATTTTATAATGGCAGTTAAAATAGCAACAAGAAAAGCATATGGTGAAGTTCTTGTGGAACTGGGAGCAGAAAAACCGGAACTGGTAGTGATGGATGCAGATCTGTCGAAATCGACTATGACTGCTGAATTCGGAAAGACATATCCTGAGAGATTCTTCAACATGGGTATAGCGGAGCAGAATCTTTACGGAGCAGCAGCAGGCCTGGCGCTGTCAGGCAAGGTCGTATGCGCCAGCACATTTGCCATGTTTGCAGCAGGCAGAGCCTTTGAAATAATCAGGAACTCCATCGGATATACGAAGGCAAACGTGAAGATATGCGCTACACATTCAGGTATAACTGTAGGTGAAGACGGAGCCAGCCATCAGACTTTCGAAGACATAGCTCTGATGCGCACGATACCGGGCATGACTGTGATAAATCCTTCTGATGCAGTATCTGCAAAGAAACTGATACGTCAGGCAGTCGAATTCAATGGTCCGTGCTATGTACGTCTGGGACGTGCAGGCGTACCGGTATTCTACAGTGAAGATTCGAATGTAGAGCTGGGCAGAGGCAATCAGATAAGGGATGGTAAAGATATCACTGTGATCGCTACAGGGATCATGGTGAGCGAAGCTGTGGCAGCAGCAGAGAAACTGGCTGAAGAAGGCATAGATATCAGAATAATAGATATCCACACCATCAAGCCACTGGATGAAGAAATAATAATAAAGGCTGCAGAGGAGACAGGAGCCATAGTAACGGCAGAAGAACATTCGACCATAGGCGGGCTCGGCAGTGCTGTAGCAGAGGTCACAGCAAGGAACTGCCCTGTCAGGATGGCTATGGTGGGTCAGAAAGACACTTATGGAG
>CAKQNZ010000208.1 GCA_934255435.1 uncultured Clostridia bacterium
GCTTCAACGATCTCGCGACCACCGCGCCCGACGTGGCCGCCGAGTGGCATCCGACGCTCAACGGCGAGCTGACGCCGGAGATGGTCATGGCGGGCAGCAGCCGGTATATCTGGTGGCAGTGCCCGCAGGGCCACGTGTGGCGGACGCGCGTCGACACCCGTGCGGGCGTCCAGCACAGCGGCTGCCCCGTCTGTGCCGGAAACTGCCGTACACGCGCCCATACTTTGACACAGCACCGCTGAGCATAGGGAACAGGAAATGAGGCGGCTGGGCGTCGGATAAGATGCACTTTTGGAGGTGATGCCGTGCGGGAATCTTTGTACGACTTCTGTATCGAAAATCGAAAAGAAGCGCTGTTGCGTCAGTGGGATCGTGAGAAAAATGCACCGCTCACGCCGTCGAATGTCTCACAGGGCAGTCACAAGAAAGTTTTCTGGCGCTGTGAAAACAATCATGTGTGGAACGCAGCGGTTTACGCCCGCACCGAGGGCAGTGGATGCCCGTATTGTACGGGGCGAAAGGTCATGTCAGATTTCAATGACCTTGCAAGCGTCAATCCTTCACTGGCGGCGCAGTGGGACAGCGAAAAGAACGCGCCGCTCAAGCCGGAGCGTGTCAGCGTCGGAAGTCATCGGAGCGTCTGGTGGCGATGTGAAAGCGGGCATAGCTGGCGTGCCGTCATCCGGTCACGCTCGGCAGGGTGCGGCTGCCCGTATTGCACGGGAAAGAAAATCGCTCAGGGTGAAAATGATTTTGCGACAAAATTTCCGGCATTGGCTGCGCAGTGGGATACAGAACGAAATGGTACGCTCCGGCCGCAGGATGTGCTGCCGGGAAGTACGCGCAAGGTCTGGTGGGAGTGCGCCTATGGCCACGTCTGGAAAGCCGCTATTTACTCGCGCGCAGGCAAAAGAAAATGCGGCTGTCCGGTTTGTGCCGGAACGACGACGCAACCGTCAGCGTAATTCCCAAAATCACTGTTCACCGCAAGGTGGACTTTACATAGATACTTTGTATGAAATTGGAGGAAATCTAATGAAACGGCGATTATTGGCAAGCATATTAGCGTTTGTCATAGTGCTGGGCCTGCTGCCGACGGCAGCGTTGGCTACGGGCGAAAACGCAGGCAGTGAAACAGTAGTCAAACAGGGATATGTTCCCAGCGGCGTGGAGAAAAAGTCCGATGGCACATACGAGAATATCTACAGTGGTATTCAGTATAAGATCACAGAAGACACGGACGGCAATCAGACGCTGACGTTCTGGTCTGATTCCGGCAATGCGGCATTCCCTACGTTCAATACGGAACAGCAGGTACTGGCATCCGATGGTACAGTCGGGAATAGAGCATCGTATAAAACCGATGATGCAACGACTTATCCAAGTGGTTATGTAGAAAGCAGTGGGGTCAAACACGCTGTAGACAAGGACTACGCCGATAAGTATATGTACTGCACCGGTGATGTGTATCACTACTCCAAGCTGCCGTGGTATGGTAATAGAGAAAAAATTACAAAAGTAGTTTTTGAAGAGTCCATTACTGCTTTTGGACAGTTTACAGTTTGCCACATGCCGAAGCTGGAAGAAGTGGTCATTAAAAACGAGAACTGTCAGGTAGGCAGCAATGCGATTTACTTCAATGATGGGCAACAGGAATCCTCACTCCTTACAGTAACGCTTCCTATCGGTGCAGCAGATAAGCTAGCAAAAAACGCGGTGAATCATGCAACCTCTGTGAAGTACTCGTTTAACGAGGTCAAAACCTATAAGGAAACCTATGCCGAAGTATTTAATGGTACAAATACTGAAAAGGCGCAGGAAGCGTGGGATGCCTACCAGGCGTTCCCCGATGCTGCAAAGAAGCAGCTGCAGGCGGATACCATCGGTGAGACAGAAACTACCTATTATGCGAAGCTGATGGAGCTTGCGAATAACGGAACAATCAATACCTATACGGTTTTCAAAAGAGGCGACTGCCCCGACAGCACTACGACCCATTATGAGTTGTCCTCTAACGATGGCAATCAGACCTTTGTACTGCGGTTCTATGCCGACGCGGGCAGCGACGGCAAAATGACAGACCTGATTATCAACGATAAGGACAGGCCTGCTAACCATTACAGCAGCGCGCCGTGGTATGAGTATGGAGCCAAGATCGTCAAGGTGATTTATGACGAGTCCATTACCCGGACGGGTTATCTGACGGCGGCGCACTTCTATAATTGCACACGGTTTGAATTCCTGAACCCCAATGTGGAAGTAACGAATGCCACTATCCATTATAATGATCATATTAAAGCTGACGCCGTGGAGGTGTACACCGCCGCTGCGAATATGCCGGCTTCTTGCATTGCCTATAGGTTTGAAGAAGATAGCGCCAAGGTAACGTTCTCCTTCAAGACGGTGTCGGACTTTGAGGCGGCGAACGCAGCGTTCTTCACCGCAACCGAAA
>CAKQNZ010000209.1 GCA_934255435.1 uncultured Clostridia bacterium
TTATCTGTTACTTCGATACTGACTCGAATATACGGTCACATATTATGCCTGCAGCTCTGACAGGTGCACAGGCTGCACTTTTTTCTGCCATATCCTTCAATACTTCCGGGTCATTTTTCAGTTTCAGTATTTCTGAAACCAGCGTCTTCTCATGAAGATCTTTTTCTTCTATCACGACTGCACCGCCTCTTTGTGCCACTGACATGGCATTGAAGAACTGATGGTTCCCTGTGACCACCGGCGATGGGATGAATACAGCAGGCTTGCCGCACATGGTTATTTCTGCGATACTGAGTGCACCACTGCGACTTACTACAAGATCCGATGCCATGAGGTACTTCGCCATATCATGGATGTACTCTATCAGAGTTATATTGTCTGAAAGTGTGACTCCCCGGTCTTCAAGCTCCTTATGTATGGCATCGTAATAATATCCGCCGGTGGCCATGAATATCCTGAAATCACTGACACCATTGAAAGTCCCGATCACGTCCATCATAGCCTTATTTATCTGACCTGCACCCTGGCTGCCTCCAAAAGACAGCAGCACGAAATCGTCTTCACGTATACCGAGGCTCTTTCTCGCTTCATCTCTGTTGATGTTGAGGAAATCAGCTCTCACCGGGTTTCCTGACACTATATGCTTGTCGGGATATCTGAAATGTTCTGAGCCTTCGCCGAATCCCAGGAAAACGTTCGTGACTTTCTTCTCCAGCAGCTTGTTGGTCATCCCCGGAACTACATTCTGTTCCTGTATGAACGTCGGTATACCAAGGCGCTGAGCCATCCTGACAACCGGAGCACTGGCGTATCCGCCTGTCCCTACGACTACATCAGGCTTGAATTTTTTAAGTATTTTTTTTGACTGAGAGCTGCCCTTTCTGAGCTTCATCAGCACGTCTATGTTCTTGAGAAGGTTTTTCCTGTTGAAACCGTCCGTAGTTATAAGCTCGATGTCATAACCGTTTTCAGGAACGATAGTCGTTTCCATACCTATCTCTGCGCCTACGAACAGTATCTGTGCGTCTTTATCACGCCGGCGTATTTCATCTGCTATAGCGATGGCCGGATAAATATGTCCGCCTGTCCCTCCGCCTGTCATTATAACTTTCATTTTATTCAACTCCTGTATTTCTTATCTCATGCCTTGAAATATTGATAAGCACACCTACTGAAAACATGAAGATCAGCAGTGCGTTGCCTCCGTAACTGATGAACGGCAGGTTTATACCTGTAGGAGGCATCGATGAAGTGACCACTGCTATATTCAGTATGACCTGTATCGCCACCATCAGGACTATACCTGAAGCCAGAAGCATCCCGAACTGATCCGGTGCATTAAGCGCTATATGGATACCCCGCCATATGAACAGGCAGTATATCGCAAGGAGCACCATGAGCCCTATGAATCCAAGCTCCTCTCCGATGATAGCAACTATGAAATCGTTCTGCGGTTCCGGCAGGTAAAGATTTTTCTGCACGCTTTTACCAAGACCTACTCCTGTCAGCCCTCCTGAACCGAGCGCCAGCAGCGACTGTACTACCTGATATCCGTCCCCTAGAGGGTCCGCAAATGGATCCATAAAACTCGTCAGTCTCTTATGCCAGTGTCCGTTGTTGGTCATCAGTATAGCGACTACGCCCAGCGCTCCGGCACCTACGGCTCCTATGCAGTATCTCCATTTGAGCCCTGCGACAAGCATCATCGAAAAGATTATGCCGCATACTGTTATAGCGGTCGAAAGGTTCGGCTGCTTCATTATCAGCCCTCCGAACACTGCAGCAACCAGAAGCAGCGGCAGGATACCTCTGAAAAAAGATCTTATCCTCCTCGTGTCTCTGCTGAGGAATGCTGCTGTGAATACTATTACAGCCAGCTTGGCAAGCTCTCCCGGCATCACAGTTACCGGACCAAGTTTGATCCATCTCGTCGCTCCATTGGTGGTCACTCCAAGAGGCGTCATCAAAAGGAGCAGCAGCACAAAAGAGATCCCCAGAGCGATCAATGCGAATTTTGAGTTATACTTCCTGTAATCCACTGTTGCTCCCAGCATCATGAATACGAATCCTACCACGATCCACATCCCCTGTTTCAGCAGATAGCTGTAAGGGGAACCTGAGTGACTTATCGAATAATAATAGCTTGCGCTGAACACCATTATCAGTCCGAACAGCACAAGTATCATCGTGAACAGCACAAGAAGGAAATCGCCTGATTTCAGATTTTCGTTCTTTTTCTTTCTCTTTACCTGCTTTTCCAATACTCCACGCTACCTTTCCAGTTCATGCACACATGACTTGAAATGTCTGCCTCTCTGTTCAAAGCTGGTATACATATCCCAGCTTGCACATGCCGGTGACAGAAGTACTACATCTCCCGGTTCTGCTATCCTGTACGCCTC
>CAKQNZ010000210.1 GCA_934255435.1 uncultured Clostridia bacterium
CTATGATACATATCTAAGGGGAAAATTAAAAGATTTAAAGAATTATTCCTCAGATGAAAAACTTATTTCAGGAGAGCGAGAAGATTTTGTGACGTTTTTATCTACTTGTGAAGATTTAAACATTGAACCATATATTGTCATGATGAATACGAATGGATCCTATTATGACTACATTGGAATAGATAGTGAGACCAGAAATGAATTATATTCGTGGGTGCGATCTGAGACAGAAAAGTATGGTTTTGATGTATTGACTATGGAAGATAAAGAATATGAGCCGTATTTTATGCGAGATGTGATGCATTTGGGATGGAAAGGATGGCTGTATGTAGATGAAAAAATTACAGAGCATTATGCAAAGTGAAAATGGAAAGTTATTTCTGAAAATCATACTTTATGTATTTGCAGCGTTTGTATTGATACTGGGATTATTAGAGAACGACGGAAGTGATGTAGTGTTCATTTATAATAATTTTTAACTTTTTTGATAGGGACAAATATTTTTGTGTTCTGAAAGTTCAGCACAGAATCCAGAATTAACTTAAATAAATGATGCATTAATTATAGAATAAAATTATATCCAAATATGAATTAGGAGAAACAAACATGCAATTCAGAGATTTAAAACAGCAATATCAGGTGTTGAAAAAGGATATCGATGCGGCGATGATAGAGGTCGCGGCTAACTGCAACTTTATCAATGGTCAGCAGGTCAAGGATCTGGAAAAAAAGCTGGCAGGATACGTTGGAGTCAGGCACTGTATAACGTGCGGCAACGGGACAGATGCACTTACGATGGCGATGATGGCCTGGGGGATCAAAGAAGGAGATGCGGTATTCGTACCGGATTTCACGTTCTTTTCATCGGGCGAGATAGTTTCGCATGCAGGTGCTGTGCCGGTGTTCGTGGATGTCGATATGGATACGTTCAATATTTCAGCTGAGTCACTTGAAAAAGCTGTAAAAAAGACGTTAGATGAAGGTATACTGAAACCGCAGGCTGTAGTAGCGGTCGATCTTTTCGGACTCCCGGCAGATTTTGTAGCAGTAAGAGCTGTGGCAGACAAATACGGTCTCAAAGTGCTGGAGGACGGCGCACAGGGCTTCGGTGGAAGCATCAAAGGCAAGGTCGCATGCAGTTTTGGTGATATAAGCACGACTTCATTTTTCCCTGCAAAGCCGCTCGGATGCTATGGTGACGGGGGAGCGGTCTTCACTGATGATGACGAAATCGCAGCGCTCCTTGAATCTATCAGAGTAAATGGCAAAGGCGAGATGAAATATGATAATATCAGGATCGGAATGAATTCGAGACTTGATACGATCCAGGCAGCAGTTCTTGATGTAAAGCTCAGAGCATTCGACGATTATGAGCTGGTCGATATAAACAAGGTTGCTGACAGGTATACGGAAAAACTCTCGACGCTTGGAGAAAAGGTGAAGACTCCTGTGATACCTGAAGGTTTTTACTCCAGCTGGGCGCAGTACACGATACAGCTCAGTGACAGGGAAACAAGGGACGATCTGCAGGCTGCACTCAAATCGGAAGGGATCCCCAGCATGGTATACTATCCGAAACCTATGCACAGACAGGAAGCTTTTGCAGGACAGGCATATGATGATGCAGAATTCCCGAATACACTGAAGCTGTGCGATACGGTTCTTTCGCTGCCGATGCATCCGTATCTGACAGATGAGGATATTGACGCAGTAGTCTATGTGATAAAAAAGTTTTTTGAATAAAATCAGAGAAGTAAATAAGCGGGTATCTTCGTTTGTGTGAAGATACCCTTTTTTCCTGTTATGGTTTGTGATAGAATCCAGACATAGCAGACTGGTTTGAAATATTCGACGTGTCGCTAATGGAGAAGTTTTACAAGAAAGAAAGGCAGAAATATAATGGAAACAGTTTATACAAGTTCATGGCTGAACAGGCTGCATGCACTGAGCAGCAGGATACTGATGCCATTTATGGCAGTGTTGTTCATATCTACTAATACTGTGGTAAATTTATGGTCAAGTAAAAGGATAGAAACTGTACAAAATATATTGGCTATTTTATTGTTAGGTATATTTGCATGGTATTTATTATCATCACCAAAGCAAAGATTTAAACCGTGGTTAAAAGCTAATTTTCTTGTTGTTGCATACTTTATTGTAAGATTTATCTCATTATGGCAGAGTGGATTTGACTATAGTGTTATCAGAAGTCTGATTTTTGAATCATTTTTTCTAATAGGAATATGTGATTTTACGGTAAATAGTAAAAGCAAGGGAAGGTTTTATATAACATTTTTTATGTGGTTTGAGTTCATAGTAACAGCATTGTGCATTTTGATTTTTATAATAGTGCCACATATGGATCAGACTGTACAAGATTTAATCTCGGCGGTTACTTAT
>CAKQNZ010000211.1 GCA_934255435.1 uncultured Clostridia bacterium
TACCAGGACCGCAGCCATGATATATACCATAGTGTTTCTTGCTTTTAGAATCTTGATCATCTCCTTTTCATAAATTGCCTACTTGCTGTATGTTTTGTCGGTTAGTTCATCTTAACTAACCGACATTCAGATACTATCACACCGCCCTGTAAAAGTCAATATCATCATATACTTTTTTACTGCTTGAAAACACTGATATTGCGGGACTGCGCTAACTTTGAATTATCCTTTATCTGCTGCCGTTTTTTGGATATCTTGTCTTGACGTCGGTAAGTCCCAGTATATAATCGACACTTGTATTGTAAAGTTCCGCCAGCTTTATCAGGCAGTCCACCGGTATCGACCTTGTCCCCTTCTCATATCTGCGATATACCTCGCGTGCCAGCATCAGGTGTTCTGCCACCTGCGCCTGTGTATAATCATTATCCACTCTGAGATCTTCTATCCTTCTGAAATACATAATGAATATTGTTTCCTTAATTAACACTAAATAGTCATTGAATCAAATTATTACATTGACTAATGCTACCATTCAGTGGTAAAATTAAGTAAATGATGCTATCGTTTGGTAGCAAGAACTTTTTAAGAACAACATACTTTCATATATGTCTGAATACGTTAACAGGAGCTGACTATACTTTCCTCTCCCCCTTACATTTGGAAATATTGCCGGCTCTTTTGTTTTGTATTTTTATTTGATCGAATCCCAGCCCTGTACACTGGGCTTGCGAGTTTGCTGCAGCAGAGCAACTTCTATAACTGATTTGTCAGCTTTCTGCGGCAATGCTGATCCGCCAGTCCTGTTGAATGAGTCGTTTTCAAGGCTAAACCACTCAAAAACGTCCCTTTTTTGCTCAGTTATCTCCGGCTGACCGACTTGACGATCTGCCGGCTTTGTCCAATGGGTCGTTTTTGACCGAATTTCTGCCGTTTTCGATACTTTTCTGGGTCCGGCAGCTGATCTGGTCAGTGTGTCAGCCTGTCGTGGTCACCGTGCGGGTCGTAACTGGCACTGTGTGGCTCTGTTTTCGTCCCTTTGCATCGTGACTGACTCCAGCTGATCGGTCTATGGGATGGGCTATCAGTTTTATCTAACGGGATGCAACGATTGCTGGCTGTTACTGCCTCCAGCCGGCCGGCTTTTTCAAAGTGCATAAAAAAACATGGTGGTAGTCATTGTCCATGCTGTTTCTTATACTGAAAATGTATGTTTCGCATATGATAATGTCTTAATATATCGCAAATGAAATGGAAAAGCCGCTATTTTTCCCCGAACCCGCTGTCCATCAGCCGGTATGCGTCATTGAACCAGTCCGGCGCGCTCATGACTACGCATATCAGGGTTTTACCGTCACGCTCTGCCGATGCCACCAGCGTCCGTCCCGACGCTTTCGTGTATCCTATCTTTATGCCGCTGCCTCCTTCATACTGGAACACGGTCTTGTTCTTGTTGTGGAAAGTCAGATAATCACTGCTGCTGCGCTGTGCTTTGTGGTCCTTCGTTGCGACGATCTTCCGGAAAACCGGATCTTTCATAGCCTGCCTG
Source organism: uncultured Clostridia bacterium (assembly GCA_934255435.1). GTDB lineage: Bacteria > Bacillota > Clostridia > Peptostreptococcales > Anaerovoracaceae > Lentihominibacter. The sequence goes on from CAKQNZ010000211.1 coordinate 1,547, forward strand.
GCTATCACAGACATATCCCTTGCCGTCGTGTAATGGGACTCATCGAAAAGCCCACTGGGATTGGCGAAATGGGTGTTGACGCAGTGCAGCTCCTTTGCTTTGTCGTTCATCATCTGCACGAAATTCTCCTGTGTCCCGCCGATGATACACGCCAGCGCCGTTGCTGCGTCGTTGCCGGACACCAGCATCAGTCCGTAAAGCAAGTCCTCCATGGATATCTTTTCGCCGGGCGACAGGTAGAGAGAGGAACCTTCCACCCCGGATGCTTCTGCAGGTATCTCCACTTGCTGTGTCAGCGGACTCCCGTATTTTTCGAGTGTTTCGAGGGTCAGCAGTGCAGTCATTATCTTCGTTGTGCTTGCAGGATAAGCCTTTTCGTCCGCTGATTTTTCATAAAGTGCCCTGCCGTTATCACCATCGATGAGTATGGCCTGACCTGCGGAAATATCCACGGCCTTCCCAGAAGTCGTGCCAAGACTGCTGTGTCCCGATTTGTAAAGGAAGCAGCCTGCAGTTATCAGCGAAACTGCGATGAACAGTATCATGTATCTTTCTTTTTTCATAATAAAAAACCCCCCATGTCATGATATGTGACACGGAGGTCTGTTATAACTTTTTTATGTTGCTGCGGCCTGCGACCGTTTTACTCTCCGGAGCGTCCGGGCAGCTCTATGGATATCTGCTGCAGACTTGCGGCGTCTGCATCCTTTGGAGCATCTTCTTCGTCAAACAAGCCTGCTATATCCTCTATATCAGGCAGCTCTTTCAGGCTGCTGAATCCCATATGCTTCAGGAAATCATCTGTAGTGCCGTAAAGCAGGGGTCTTCCTACTGCATCCGAACGGCCCACC
>CAKQNZ010000212.1 GCA_934255435.1 uncultured Clostridia bacterium
GAGATCCTGTGTACGACGGTACCGAAAAGTCCGTGACACTCACAGGACTGCCCGACGGCGTAGAAGCAGTATACAGTATGAGAGGTCTCTGGTTCTTCCTCATGTCCGGCGGTGCATTGCTCAGGATCCTGACGATGGAGGTTTCAATGGTCCTGATGCAGCGTCACGGATGTGGAGGCTGTCTTCCGGTGACGAAAACTACTCGTCCCTGCTGAAGGTGAGCCACACATCTTTGTAACCCAGCTTTATCCGGTCATCGCCTGATGCTTCATACTGCAGTGTGTCTTTTTTTTCGAGATCTCCCCAGCATGCCGGCGGATCGAAATCGTCTGTATCAAAACTGCATGTGATCGTGCCATCCCCTGTGTCTTTCATTTTGCCCGAAATGCCGGGGTTGCCTGCTTCCCGGTCGTACATGGAAAAGCTGCCGTTCTTCTGAACTTCCAGTGCATAGAACCCTGTGTATGTCTCTCCGTCGGATGCTGTCTCGTCACAGCTCCAGCTGCCTTCCAGAGCCTCCGGTGCTGACGCACACCCCGCCAGCAGGGTGATGAGTATAAGCAGCAATGAGACGGTATATATCATTTTTCTTTTCATGTTCGTATATCCTTTCATATCAGTATCCGTGATCGACATGCTTCCACTCGCCGCCGTTTTTCCTTACCAGGATCCAGTTCCAGTCATCGTATGTATCCCCTGCATTCAGTGATTTTTCCGCACCGAACAGGGCGACATCGAAAGAAGACAGAAGCAGAATCACTTCATCTGCGTCATATCTGTCAGTCCAGTCCTGATAAGCTTTCGTCATCTCATCCCCGGCGTAATATATCTCTGTAAGGGTACAGCCCTTCCAGTCCTCCCTGAACTCCTTCTTTATGGTATCTATGGCTGCATCGATGTCCTCCTGAGTGTAAAGTTCGGATTCCACCTCGTGGGTCTCCACATTCTTCACATTCCCTCCGCATGCACATAATCCAAGTAAAAGCACCATGCCTGTCATCATAGCAGCAACTGCGTATCTTATTCGATTCATAAGATCCCCCCTTGAACAACAATTGTCCTGACTCTGCAATACCTCTATTACTTTTATTATATACACGGGACTACTGATTTCAACTTAAAATATGTATATTTTCGACTGAATAAGTGTATTATCCGTGCATAAAAATACTTCAAGCCATAAATCTGGCCCTACTGTTAAAATTTCACCTGGTCCGGGATTTAGTTTCTCAAAAAAACAGCCCTGATGCCATGTTATTTGCAAAACGGGGCAAAATTTTGTATGAAAACACAAGGCACTGGACAGTCTCCTCAACTCGAAAGAGTTCTCCATAGATAAGGGGCTATATACTTTCACTTTCAAATATCGAGGCAACTGACCGATGCATTTATATATCAGTTTACATGACAGTCCTGTTTGGCACAGACAATCCGAAGACATGATCATCGATCCGGACTTTCTGGTATAATCTTTTTTATAAATTCAAAAATCCCAAACCATTGAATTTTCAACATGTTCGGGATTTATTCTCTTAAAAACGTTTATTCGAACTCGGTAATTACTAATCAATTTTATTTAGAGATTATTTACTATTGCGTTCGATTTTCTTTCAGTTATTTGATTTATCAACATTAGCCTATATAGGCTAATGTTATCAGTTTGTTATCGGTACTGATAACACTCACTCAGTAACCGTGGATAATGACAATATATTTCAATTCAAATTGTAAGCGATTTTGCTTAGGAAATCAAGCTTTTGTTTCTGTATCTTCAATAAGATTTTTCTTTAGTGCCGCAATCGTATCTTGGTTCTTTTTCAAAAGTTTTAATTGTCTGTACGCTTTTTCTCTTAATATTTTTAACCTTTCAATTTTAGGCACTTCCTGTCTTATCAAGTCTGCATTCGTATCTTCCAGATTTATAAGCACAACCAATTCTTCCGCTGAAGCAAAATCTCTTATATTAGGAGTTTTCCCTTTTATTCCTTTTTCGCTTCTCCATTGTGCTGCTGTCTTTCCAAACAAAGCCATGTTTAGAATATCTGCTTCTGAAGCATATGTATATGCCATCTCCTGCGGAGATAGTGTGGGAGTTATCAAAAATTCTTTTACCGCATCTGTATGGATACGATAGTTTATTTTTGAAAGTTCTCTCTTTACATCCCATCCAATCGCTAACCGATCTGCTTCATCTTTCTT
>CAKQNZ010000213.1 GCA_934255435.1 uncultured Clostridia bacterium
ACTGTCATTTCCTCAGGACGGATCTCTATATCCCACATAAGCTCTTTTTCCAGCAGATCCGGCTGCTGCAGTTTCATCGATGCCACATCTTTCTGAAGCGCAGACTTGAACTCATCATAAAGATCGCTCTTCATCAGGAATCCGCAGGCGCTGTGATGTCCTCCGAATCTTTCAAAAAATCCCTCATGACGCTTCAGCAGTCTGTATATATCTATCTGCGGGATACTCCTGCCGGTCCCTTTGATATATCCTTCTCCCGAAGGAGTCACTATTATCACCGGCCTGTAATAATTTTCTTTTATCTTGCCTGCAGCTATACCGCCTATACCTTCGTGGATATCATCCATATGAAGTATTATGATATCTTCGTCTCCGCTGATCATATCGACGCATTCATTGTACGCCTCTTCCTGTTTCTGCTTCCGTGTCCTGTTCAGCTCCACAAGTTTATCCACCTGAGTCTGTATCGTGCTTTCATCTCCCGCCTGCAGCAGTTTCACAGCTTCTGTGGCTGAAGCCATACGACCTGCAGCATTGATATGCGGCGCTATACCGAAAGCGATACCTTCAGATGTCATCCATGGTACTTTTATTGCCGATGCCAGTGCTGCCAGCGATCTGCGGCTCCTTGAATTTATCCGGTTGAGTCCGTATTTGACTATAGTCCTGTTTTCATCTGTAAGACTGACTATATCTCCTACAGTACCGACGGCTGCAAGATCCAGCACATCATTCAGCACTTTTTTAGGAAGCTTTCTCCGCTTCTGGATGGCCTGACACATCTTGAACGCCACACCACATCCTGCCAGCTCGCTGAAAGGATATGTACATTCCTTCTGATGCGGATTTATGAGTATGCAGTCTGCCTTGACATCATCTATATTATGGTGATCCGTCACGATGACTTTCATGCCCAGCTGCTTGGCATACTCCACTTCTTCATACGATACACTGCCGCAGTCGACAGTGACGATAAGTCCTGCACCCGCCTGACTTATCCTGTATACAGCATCTTTATTGAGTCCGTAGCCTTCGTCGAATCTCGAAGGTATATAATATGTAAAATTTTTCGTGATACAGCTCAGTACAGATGACAGGATACATATAGATGTTACGCCGTCTGCGTCATAATCGCCGTATATGCAGATCTTCGTCCCTGCATCGGCTTCCGACAGCAGCAGATCTACTCCTGCCTCCATATCGAGCATCAGAAACGGATCATACGTTTTCTTCGGTCTTTCCGAAAGATATTCTGTGATATCTTCATCTGAAACTATATTTCTTTTACTCAGAACCTCTCTGAGTATTTTCTCAGCATTTCTCATCAGCCTGCCTTATCATAAATAATTTCTCGGGTTCGTCACGCTGCCGTTGACTCTGACTTCAAAGTGGCAGTGCGGACCTGTCGAATATCCTGTTGACCCTGCTTTCGCTATCACCTGTCCCCTCGACACCTTCTGCCCGTAGCTGACGCAGAGGGATGAATTGTGACCGTACAGCGTTGAAAGCCCGCCGCCATGGTCGATTATCACGCAGTATCCATATCCGCCGTACCATGAAGCCTGGATAACGGTCCCTGATGCCGCTGCCTTTATAGGCGTGCCGTACGCCACACCGATGTCCATACCTGAATGGTATTTCTTGTACCCGAATATCGGATGTATCCTCCAGCCCTGTTCAGAAGTTATGGTGCCGCTGCAAGGCCAGCCCAGTCTGCCGCCTCCAGAGCTTTTGGAGCTTCCTGACGAACTGGATGAAGAAGAACCTGATGACGCTGACTTTTTAGCTCTTGCTGCAGCTTCTGCCTGTATCTTGGCAGTTATGGCATCTGCCTCATCATTGAGATTATCCAGCATCTTTTCTGTCTGTTCGTTGGATGCTGCGATTTTTTCTTTTTCTTTTTTGATCTCTGCAAATTCAGTACTTGCTACTTCTTTTGATTCCTTCAGTTCTGCCTGAAGTGTCTCGACCTTTTTCTTTTTTGTTTCTATTTCGTCATATGCTTTCTGAAGCTCGTTGAGGACATCCTTGTCACTCTGATATATACGCTCCACCATATCAAGATTCGTCAGGAACTCGGAAAAGCTGCTGGACTCGAACAGCACATCTACGAATCCAACGGACCCGTTCTTGTACATGTTCCTGAGTCTGGCACTGAGATCTTCATTCTGCTTCTCG
>CAKQNZ010000214.1 GCA_934255435.1 uncultured Clostridia bacterium
GACAATACAGAGCTCAGAGACAAAGTCAACGATGCTATCAGAGCTACCATAGACAGCGGAGAAGCTGAGAAGATCAGCAAGGAATGGTTCGGCAAGAACATCGTTATATTCGAAGAATTATAGCAGTTTGAGGCGGCAGACCGCCAAAGCTGCACTGATACAGAAATAGCAAGGACGAGATAATTATGGACAAGATCATGGAATTCCTGCCTTTTATGCTCAAGTGCACGATAGTGACTGTCGAGATCTTCGTGTTCACACTTGTGATCTCGCTGCCGCTGGGACTTCCCGTAGCACTTGGCAGCAACAGCAGGATCAAGCCGCTGAGCATACTGTGCAAGACATATGTATGGATATTCAGAGGAACACCGCTGCTTTTACAGCTGTTCTTCTTCTACTACTTTTTCCCGATGGTTCTGGATATAGATATGAGTGCATTCACAACAGTACTCCTGACATATATACTGAACTATGCGGCATATTTTGCAGAGATATACAGAGGCGGTATCAACAGTATAGATATAGGACAGTATGAGGCGGCTCATTCACTGGGACTTTCCAGAGGGCAGACGACTATAGATATAATCCTGCCGCAGACGATGAAAGCCATACTTCCGCCAGTAGTCAATGAAGCTATCACGCTTGTAAAGGATACAGCGCTGGCGTCCACACTGCCTATACTGGATCTGATGAAGGCTACAAACAGCGCAGTGAACAGGATGTCTGATGTGACTCCGTATTTCTTCGCAGCTGTCATATATCTGATCATGACATTCGTTCTTACTATCTTTGCAGGCAAGCTGGAAAGATACTTCAAGAGATACGACGGGAAGGGGGAACTGTGATGGAGAAAAAGACCATACTTGAAATGAAACACATAGTCAAGAAATACCCTGACCTCACAGCTGTGAATGACGTGGACTTTTCCATATCAAAGGGAGAGATCGTAGCGATAATCGGACCGTCGGGTTCGGGCAAGAGCACGCTGCTGAGATGTATCAACGGCCTTGCGACGCCGACATCCGGTAAGATCGACCTCAAAGGAAGGACGTCCATGGTGTTCCAGCACTTCAATCTTTTCCCGCATATGACTTGCCTTAAAAATATCACTTACGGACCTGTCAAGGTCCTGAAAAAGGACAGGCAGGAGGCGGAGAAGACTGCAAGAGAGCTGCTCAGGATGGTAGGCCTGGAAAGCAAGGCGGACGTATATCCTGCTCAGATATCCGGCGGACAGAAGCAGAGGGTAGCTATAGCAAGAGCTCTGGCTATGGATCCTGATCTCATGCTCTTTGACGAGCCGACGTCGGCGCTGGATCCGGAGATCACGGGAGAAGTCCTCAATGTCATGAAGGATCTTGCGAAGCAGCACAGGACCATGATACTGGTCACACACGAGATGGGCTTTGCCCGGGAAGTGGCTGATCGCGTCGTATTCATGGATCACGGCCAGATAATCGCTCAGGGCACTCCGGAAGAGATCTTCGAAAAGACGGAGAATCCTCGTCTGAAGTCATTCCTTGCATCCATGGTAGGCGTGTCCATGTAAAGTCTGTGCAGCAGAAAAAACGAAAAAATGATACGGATATAAACGACTCCCCGCAGATGATGACTGTGGGGAGTTTTTATGTGCAAAAATAAGTGCTGTCAGTGCTATATCATATTTTTAGCCATTAAAGGCTAAAAATAGTCACAAACGGTTACAAGGTATATGGCGGGAAGTAAACGTGATTTTTGCAGAATTTAGCCATTATTGACTAGCTTTTTTACAGGTCAATGATTTTAGAAAGTATAATTACAAAACCGAAAACCGTTGATTTTAAAGGGATGTCGCTTTGTTCAGAGAATAGTTAAGGGCATAATTTATCGTTGGCACGCTAATTGCTCAATAAAAGTGTAAAAATTCTTTTTGAGTAAAAGATAAGGAGTTTCAAATGAAAAAAGTAGTAGTAGTAGGATATGGGACTATAGGACAGAGACTGGCTGACGGAGTGGCAATGCAGGACGATATGGAGCTGGTAGGCGTTGTTGATGCTGCTGTGAGCCTGGGAATAAGAGCTCTCAAGGAGAAGGGCATGCCGTATAAACTTTATGCGCTCAATGACGAAGCCAAAACTGCGTTCGAGGCAATAGGTGCGCCGGTATCGGGGCTGATCG
>CAKQNZ010000215.1 GCA_934255435.1 uncultured Clostridia bacterium
TCTATGATGCCTTCTTCCACCTCCGGAAACATCTTCTTTATGAAAGGTGCGAATCTAAGAAGCCTTGCCTCTGCATCATCTATATCGACGATATCCTCACGCTGCGATCCTGCCACTTTACTGTTTTCCCAGAAGATCTCCCTGCAGTCAGCTATCTGCGCTGCATCCGGGAAGTCTTTTTTGATCTTTTCTATGTCCATTTTCAAAATCTCCCTGTTCTCATATTTTACACCATGCTGCGATACATTCTGTATCTTACGGATAATGATACTACAAAACCATTGAAAATGACAAGTTAGTATGCAAATTTTTTATCTTTTGTAATACACATATAAAGGAAACCATGTTAATATTGGTGTATGACATATTGTTTGAAAATTATGAAAAGGTGATAGGTATGTTAAACAGGAAGATCGCAGGAACGCTATGCATAATCGGCACTACTATATGTTACGGGCTCGTGCCATCGCTGTCTTTCAAGGCATTCGGTACGGGAGTCGTCACAGAAACGCTGCTTTTCAACAAGTTTCTTTATGCTGCAATCCTGATGTGGGCATATATATTCATAAAGAAGATACCTTTCCGGCTGACTCGTGCTTCGTTAAAGCCAATGATTGCTGTGATGATATCATATATTGGCATCGCTACTACGCTTTATCTGTCCTTCAACTATATAAGCGGCTCTCTGGCGACTATAATCTCCTTTACTTTTCCTGCTATCGTCATAGCTGTGGAAATGATATCGGGACATGAAAAGGTCCGTGCTGTGAAGATCGCTGCTGTCATCGTCTCACTGGCAGGGCTCTGTCTGATCGTATGGTCGCCTGACATGAAGATAAAGATACTGGGTGTCGTATTCGCACTGGCATGCGCCGGCTGCTACACAGTTTATACCATCAGTCTTTCATCTGATGCCGTTAAAGGATTCAATTCCCTTGTGACTGCAGGCTATGTACTGGCTGCCTCTGCTGTCTTCAATTTCGGCAGGTGCCTTATCAGCGGCAGTCCGCTGTTTACAGAAAACATACATCAGCTGGCATATATGCTTGTGCTGGCAGTGGTGTGTGCATTCGCTGCCATACTGTTCTTCTGTCTGGGCGTCAAGCTGATCGGCCCTACAAATGCGTCTATCATCAATACTTTCGAGCCTGTGGCCGCATGCGTGTTCGGATATTTCATTACAGGCGACACGATAACACTCAGCATGATTATCGGCGGCATGATGGTAGTGACCGCAGTGTTCCTTGCAAATCTCCCGGAAAAGAAAAACAGAAACAGGCTGCCGGATGGAGATATGCAGAGCAGCGAGGAAAGGTGATAGGGTACATGGATGCTGTAACCAGACTGATAAAAAACTGTTAATTTTCGATACTCTCAAACAACTTGTGATAACTTTTGTATTTCGCTGTAACTGTTGACAAATATACAGCTTTTGCATAAAATATACTTAGCAAGACAGCCGAGTAAGATAGTGGAAGCCTATCCGTCTTGGCAAGTTATAACGAACTTTGAGATAGTCGCCTAACCGGTCAAAGCAGGGCGGCTATTTCTCATTTTTGACTAATGCGATAATAGCACAGATCATAATCACGAATGAAAATAAATCACTGTATGTAACCATGTCTACCATCCCCCTTCTGCAAGACTCAAGGCGGATGGCTTGCCCTACCGGCTGTCTTGGTAAATATATTCAGTTGTTGATATCTGGTTCAGTTATGATCATGATCCATCAATGCGTACAGGTCTATTATAAATCATGGTAAATGGAAAAGACAGTATTAAATAAAGTGAGTCACTGAAATAAACGGAGCATTGGGTTCGAGTCCTTTTTTTATATGCACGCAAACAAAAACACTCATCATTCGATGAGTGTTTCTGTCTGGCGCGCCATGAGGGACTTTCACGGATGCTTCGCATCCGCCGTCCTTCGCATGCTCTGCATGCTTGGACACGCTGCTGTTCGAATGTCCACCGGACATTCTCTCCGACGCAGCGGCCCTTTCGGGTTCGAGTCCTTTTTTTATATGCACGCAAACAAAAACACTCATCATTCGATGAGTGTTTTTGTCTGGCGCGCCATGAGGGACTCGAACCCCCAACCTTCGCATTCGTAGTGCGCGACTCTATCCAATTGAGCTAATGGCGC
>CAKQNZ010000216.1 GCA_934255435.1 uncultured Clostridia bacterium
TATTATAACACAAATCCAAAACCATGCAAAGGAGATTATAAATGCACGAAACTGTGAAAACGCTGGGGGTTGATGCTCCTGTTATATTCGATACTTCTGATGGGCAGCAGCTCCGTATAAATACTGTAAATACTTTTCTCAAGAAACATTTCGGCAGGAAAATGATCAAGCTTTCACTGGATGGGGGCTTCACCTGTCCCAACCGTGATGGAAGCAAAGGTACCGGTGGCTGTCTCTTCTGCTCTGCCAGCGGTTCCGGTGATATGGCCAGTGGTTCCGGTGACATCACAGCCGATCTCAGCAGCCAGATAAAGCTCCTTTCAGACAAATGGCCTGACGCAGGATATCTGGCATATTTCCAAAGTCATACCAATACCTATGCACCGGTATCGGAGCTTCACAGCAAATTTTACGCAGCACTGGAATACCCCGGCATCTCAGGCATAGCCATAGCAACGAGACCCGACTGTCTTCCGGACGATGTCATCGACCTCCTTGCTGAAATAAACGAAAAAACATTCATGTGGGTAGAACTGGGACTTCAGACGATACATGAAAAAACAGCAGCTAACATGAACCTCTGCTATACTGTAAGAGATTATGATAACGCTGTAAAAAAACTCAGCAATAAAAAAATCCCTGTTGTCGCCCACCTTATCCTCGGACTTCCGGGTGAAAACAGAGAAATGATGCTGTCATCTGTCAGACATGTATGCAGCAGCGGTATTTCCGGAATAAAGCTCCATATGTTCAACCTGGTAAAAGGTTCCCGCATGGAAAAATTCTATCCTGAATATATATCATTTTCTTCAATAGAAGAATACACGGACCTTGTCATCGAAGCTCTGGAGCTGATACCTCCTGAGATCGTTGTACACAGGATATCAGGAGACGCACCTCGCTCTACTCTCATCTATCCTGAATGGAGCTATATGAAACGCACCATCCTCAACAACATCCACAAAACCATGCGTGAAAGGAACACATGGCAGGGCAGACGGTCTGCTACTCCTTAGGACCCAGACGTCCCTCATTGTAATGTTTCCTGCAGAGAGAAACATACATATCGTCTCCACCGACCATGATCTGCTCGCCGCTTTTGACGAATTTGCCGTCAACGACTCTGGCTACCATCGTAGCCTTCCTGCCGCACCAGCAGATGGTCTTGATCTCTTCTATTTTATCTGCATAAATAAGCATATAGTATGAGCCCTCGAACAGTTCGTTCCTGAAATCGTTTTTCAGGCCATATGCCAGCACAGGGATATTGAAACTGTCAACTATCTCTATAAGTTCCTCAACGTGATGTTTTTTCAGAAACTGACATTCATCTATAACTACGCAGTCTATAGGCTCCACATTGTTCTCACGCATGAAGATCTCCAGTATATTGGTGTCTTCATTCACTATCGTAGCTTCCCTCTGAAGCCCTATCCTTGATGTTATGACACCTTTGCCGTATCTGTCATCGACGCCCGGAACAAGGGCAAGCACTTTCTTGCCGCGCTCCTCGTAGTTGTACGCCACCTTTATTACTTCGATGGACTTCCCTGCATTCATCGTACTGTATCTGTAATATAACTGTGCCATCAGATCTCCTCCTGTATGACATTTCAGAGCAAAGCATGCCGCTGCGACGATCCCCGGATATCACATGAGCCTGAAGACCCGGTCGTACAGACATGACCATCTGTAGCAATGATCACGCTGCATAAAGCTGCTGCAAATGCTTTGATCATATTTTCCTGATATAGAAAAATAACCCCTCGGACATAGTCAGCAAGAGATTATCTTTATTAATAAGTGGTGCCCAGACTCGGAATCGAACCAAGGACACGGGGATTTTCAGTCCCCTGCTCTACCAACTGAGCTATCTGGGCATACTACTTATAAACAATATTATGGTGGGCCATCAGGGACTTGAACCCCGGACCTGCCGGTTATGAGCCGGACGCTCTGACCAACTGAGCTAATGGCCCTGAATACAGACCGCTTTAGCGTATACCGCCGAGCGTGCCAATTCTTTAAATGGTCGGGGTGGCAGGATTTGAACCCGCGGCCCACTGGTCCCAAACCAGTTGCGCTACCAAACTGCGCTACACC
>CAKQNZ010000217.1 GCA_934255435.1 uncultured Clostridia bacterium
CCAAGGATATAAGAGTCCTGATAATAAAACTTTCAGACAGACTCCACAATCTGAGGACCATCAACTACATGACGCATGACAAGATAATCGAGAAATGTCGTGAGACGCTGGATATATATGCACCGCTTGCGGCAAGACTCGGTATATATGCCATGAAAATGGAATTGGAGGATATTGCACTGAAATTCCTCGAACCTGAAGCATATTACGATCTTGCAGAACAGGTGAGCGAACGTAAGGACGAACGTGAGGAAGCGATAAACAAAGTAGTCGAAAAGATAAAAAAATCTCTCGATGAAATAGATATAAAATATGACATCTACGGACGCTCAAAACATTTTTACAGTATATACAAGAAAATGAAGTATCAGAGAAAGACTATCGACGAGATATTTGATCTCATGGCTGTAAGGATAATCGTTGAGACAGTCCGTGACTGTTATGCTGTCCTTGGTATGGTACATACGATGTGGACTCCTATACCGGGCAGATTCAAGGACTATATAGCGATGCCGAAACCTAATATGTATCAGTCGCTGCATACTACTGTCATAGGCGACACAGGAAAGCCTTTTGAGATACAGATAAGAACATACGAGATGCATCGTATAGCAGAATACGGTATCGCAGCACACTGGAAATATAAAGAAGGTATCAAGTCCGACAAAGAGGAAGTCAAGCTTTCGTGGCTCAGACAGGCACTGGAATGGCAGAAAGATGTCAACGACCCGAAGGAGTTCCTTGAATCCCTCAAAATGGATCTTTTTTCAAGCCAGGTGTTCGTATTCACGCCTCAGGGCGACGTCATAGAGCTGCCGGCCGGATCGACGCCTCTGGACTTTGCATTCAAGATACACTCCGATGTAGGATGCAGATGCGTAGGCGCCAAGGACAACGGCAAGATGGTCACTATAGACCACAAGCTCGAAAACGGCGATATCGTAGAGATAGTGACATCCCCGAATGCTGCAGGGCCAAGCATAGACTGGCTCAAGATAGCCAAGAGCAGTTCAGCGAGAAACAAGATAAGGCAGTGGCTGAAAAAGGAGAACAAGTCGGATGCAGTCGACAAAGGCAAGGAGCTCATCGACCGCTATATACGCAAAAAAGGCTACGACCCTAAACTTCTCCTGAAAAATGCTTTTGTGAACAAGGCAGTCAAAGCCCTGGGATACAAGAATACAGAAGAACTTTACACCCAGCTCAGCAATGGAGGGAACCTGCAGAGCAAGGTCCTGAATCTGCTGAACAGCTACGAAAATGAAGCAAAAAAAGAAGAAGAAGAAAAATCCGGCAGTCTGCTTTCAGGACTCCATGAGATAAGCGACAAGACTGCCAAACGCATAGAAAATTCAGAACGGAAAAAGGCAAGCGACAAATCGGGAGTCATAGTCGAAGGTGTCGATAACCTCATGATAAGGATGGCAAGATGCTGCAATCCTGTTCCGGGAGATGACATAATAGGTTTCATAACCAAGGGAAGAGGTATATCGGTACACAGGAGGGACTGCGACAATCTGAAGTCGCTTTCACCTAAGGAACGTGCCAGATTCATTGACGTCAAGTGGGATACATCTGCTGATGAAAAATCTTTCAATGCAGAGATAAGCCTTATAGCCAAAGACCAGAAGAGCATGATATCCAGCATATCAAAGATATGCGAGGACCTCGATGTGAACATACTGGGAATAAATGCAAAGGCCAACAAAGACGAAACAGTAAAGATAGACCTGACACTTTCAATAAAAGACAGGGAACAGGTAGAAAAGATATGCAGATCTCTCAAGGGAGTACAGGGCATACTGGAGGCATACAGAACAAAATCATGAGAGCAGTAGTGCAGAGAGTCAAAAAAAGCAGTGTCACTGTCGATGATAAAGTCACAGGGCAGATAGACAGAGGACTGATGGTCCTTATAGGTGTCGAAAAAGGTGATACCGAAAAAGATGCAGGATATATAGCTGACAAAGTTGCAGGTCTCAGGGTATTTGAAGATGATGCAGGCAAAATGAATCTTTCCGTATCCGATGCAGGAGGGCAGATACTTGCTG
>CAKQNZ010000218.1 GCA_934255435.1 uncultured Clostridia bacterium
CTTATGGAGTCCGCCAGTGCGAACGCATCCCTGTCATCCATGGAAAGAATATGGAACGCCAGCCTCTGTGCTGTCTTGCCGCCTATCCCTGGCAGTTTTGAAAGTTCATTTATCAGTCGGTTAAGAGGTTTAGCATAATACTTCATGGTGTTTTAAAGTCCCGGTATACCAAGTCCTGCTGTGAATTTGTTCATTTCATTCTGCGAGATTTCTTCCATCTGTCTCAGCGCTTCATTGGCTGCAGCCAGTATCAGATCCTGCAGCATTTCAACATCATCAGGATCGACAACTTCCGGTTTTATCTGTATGTCTTTGATTTCTTTTGCACCTGTAACAGTAACAGTGACTGCACCGCCGCCTGAAGTGGCTGTAGCTTCCATTTCGTTTATCTCAGCCTGTACTTCATCCATCTTGCGCTGCATAGCCTGCATCTGCTGCATCTGTTTCTGCATGTTTCCTGCGCCCTGAGCCTTTGGCTTCTTGCCTGCTCTCATACCTTTTCCCATGTCATGTTCCTCCAAATCATTGTATTTCTATATCTATCCCGAGAGCCTTACCTGCTTCGGAAGCTATCTCCTCTACGGTCATACCGGGTTCGGACCTGCCGGTCTCTCCCTCGACTACTATATCCATAGCCCGCTTCCTTCCGGTATGTTTCTCCATCAGCTGTTCAAGCAGCTGCCGGTTGCTTTCTGCATATTTCTTCACATGTTCTGCCGATACCGACACTGTGAAAGAATGTTCTTTTATCGCTGTCAGTCTGGCACTCCTGCCGATCATATAAAAGCTACCTTTTGTCTTTTCTCCATCGTTGAACACAGCTCTCCATACTTCATCGTAGTCGAACTTCTGTCCATCTCTCCCGCCCTCTGAATGAGACGCTTCAGTCTGTTCAGTCTGTACTGCCGGTTCCTCCTGCACTCCAGACGACGACTTTGCGACATCCATCGCAGCAGCTTGCACCTGACGTCTCTGCACAGGCTTCTGTTCATAAACAGAGTCCTTATAGTGCATACTGCTGAAAGATACTGATGAAAGCCTGACTATTACAAGCTCCAGCAGTATCCTGGGCTGCGTCGACCACTTCGCCTCCTGCATCGTCCTGGAAAGCTCAAGTATACAACGGTTTATATCCTCAAGATCTGTCACCTGGGCCTGACGTCTCAGTCTGTCTATGTTTTCGGCTGACAGGTTGATGACATCCTGCGGGTCTCTGATGAACTTGACCATCAGCAGATTTCTGTAATGATTTATCCAGTCACGCATGAACTGCCTGACGTCCTTGCCGTCTGCCAGAGCTCCTGCAAGCAGCACCAGTGCCTCAGAAGTATTCCCTTTGCGAACAAGCTCTGTCAGCTTGGTGAAAGTCTCTTCACCTGAAGCTCCCAGAAAATCCAGGACATCTGCTGCACCAATACTGCTTTCTCCTCCTGAGATACACTGATCCAGTATGCTCAGTCCATCTCTCACCGAACCATCTGCATTGGCGGCTATTATCCTTAGCGCATCCTCTGACACATCTATGCCTTGTCTTGCGCATATCTCACTCATGCCGTCTATCAGCACACGCTCCGGTATCCGCTTGAAATCCAGACGCATACATCTGGAAAGTATGGTAGCCGGAAGTTTCTGTGGCTCTGTCGTCGCAAGTATGAACACGACGTATTCAGGCGGTTCCTCCAGTGTCTTGAGCAGAGCATTGAACGCTCCTGTGGAAAGCATGTGTACTTCGTCTATGATATAGACCTTTTTCCTGCCGGCTGCAGGTGGGTACTTGACGCTTTCTCTCAGCTCCCTGATGTTGTCCACACCGTTGTTCGATGCGGCGTCTATCTCTACGACATCGAGGAATGTGCCTTCTTTTATGCTCATGCATGTACTGCATGTACCGCAGGGTCTCACCCCTTCTGATGTACAGTTCAGTCCTTTGGCAAGTATCCTTGCCGTAGTGGTCTTGCCTGTACCTCTCGTACCGCAGAAAAGATATGCATGGCTGGTACTGTCAGTGTCTATCTGGTTTCTGAGGATCCTGACTATGTGTTCCTGAC
>CAKQNZ010000219.1 GCA_934255435.1 uncultured Clostridia bacterium
GGCCTGCAGGTACCGGTTCGTCGATGCCTTCGATGGTCATGAGACGGATGTTCTTCTTCTGTGTCAGTATTTCCAGAGCTTCCTCTGAGAATGACGGCGCCAGGACGATCTCCAGGAAGATCTTGCTCATCTCTTCAGCTGTAGCCTTGTCCACTTCACGGTTACATGCCACGATGCCGCCGAAGATGGAGGTCGGGTCGCAGTCATGTGCTCTGACATATGCTTCGTGGAGAGTTTCGCCGCAGCCTACTCCGCATGGATTGGCATGCTTTGACGCTACGACTGTCGGCTCTGTGAATTCTTTCAGTGTCATCAGTGCGCCGTTGGCGTCGTTGATGTTGTTGAAGGAAAGTTCTTTGCCGTGGAGCTGCTTTGCTGTTGCCAGCGAGCCTCTGAACGGTCTGATTTCCTTGTAGTATGTAGCGTTCTGGTGAGGGTTCTCGCCGTATCTGAGGTCCTGCAGCTTTTCGAATGTCAGCGTCACATTATCAGGCAGCGGTGCGTCGATCTGTTCTCTCAGATACTGTGAGATCATGGCATCGTAGGCTGCTGTATGCTCGAATACTTTCAGCGCCAGCCTGTACTTTGTCTTGTATGAAACCTCGCCGTTTGCACGGAGTTCTTCTGCGACGATGGCATAGTCCGCAGGATCGCATACTACTGCAACGTCCTTGTGGTTCTTTGCTGCCGAACGGAGCATGGTAGGTCCGCCGATGTCGATGTTCTCGATGGCATCTGCCAGAGTCACGTCCGGTTTCATGATAGTTTCCTTGAACGGGTAAAGATTTATTGCTACGATATCTATAGTCTCTATGTTCAGATCCTTCAGCTGCTGCATATGCTCCGGCACATCTCTTCTTGCCAGGATACCGCCGTGTACTGCAGGGTGCAAAGTCTTTACTCTGCCATCCAGACATTCAGGGAAGCCTGTCACGTCTGAAATACCTGTCACATCTATACCTGCTTCTTCAAGCTTCTTATGTGTGCCTCCTGTGGAGATCACCTGAACTCCCAGCTGCTCCAGCTCTCTTGCAAATTCTACGACACCTGTTTTATCTGATACGCTTATCAATGCTCTCATTATGAAATTACTCCTTTCCATCCCAGCAGTATGTGCAGAGATGACACTTATCAACACCTATCGCTTTTACTGTATCCTCAAGGTTCTGGAACTTGAGGCTGTCGAATCTAAGTCTCTTCCTGATCTCCTCTACCATCGCCTTGTGCTTTTCTGTGCTGCCGTCGGCATACTCAGCAAGCAGTTCATTTGTGATATCTTCGGCTTCGATGCCTTCAAGGTCTCTGATGACACGCCTTGTTATCAGCTCCAGATCGCTTACCGAACGTGAAAAGTTCAGGAATTTGCAACCATACATGATCGGAGGACATGCCGACCTGACATGGATCTCCTTTGCTCCGTTCTCGATGAGGTAACTCACTGTCTCTGAAAGCTGTGTGCCTCTGACGATGGAGTCGTCTATCAGCACGAATTTCTTATCCCTGATTATCTGGAACACCGGCACCAGCTTCATCTTTGCGATGAGGTTCCTTGCCTTCTGGTTCTGAGGCATGAAGCTTCTCGGCCATGTCGGAGTGTACTTTATCAGAGGTCTGGCGTAAGGTACCCTGGACTTGTTGGCGTATCCCAGCGCATGAGCCACGCCGCTGTCCGGTACGCCTGCAACGTAGTCCACGTCCAGATCCCCGTCACGCTCTGCCAGCAGCTCGCCGTTGCGGTTCCTCATCAGCTCCACGTTCCTGCCTTCGTAGATGGACGTGGTGTATCCGAAATATGTCCACAGGAACGAGCAGATCTGCATGCCTTCCTGAGGTTCTCCCACTGTCTTCTCGCCTTCAGGCGTCAGGAATGCGATCTCCGCAGGTCCCAGCTCTCTCTTGTACCTGTATCCCACATTGATGAATGCAAAGGACTCCGAGGCAGCACAGAATGCGCCTTCCTTGCTGCCGATGATCAGCGGCGTCC
>CAKQNZ010000220.1 GCA_934255435.1 uncultured Clostridia bacterium
TAACTGACTCCTTAACTTGTTTGTTTTATGCAGTTCTTTTACTGAATACTACTGTTTCTGATTATACCATAATACGGTTGCAAACAAAACTATTTTCATCATTTCATCATAAATTTAACATATGTGGTATACTATATATGCGTATCGGACTCTGCTGTGCCTGCAGCAGACTCGTACCACCATATTTCAAAGACCCGGGAGGTACATCAGATGTTTTCTTTACCTGAAATGCTTTACGATATAAATATAGTTTCCGTATCCCTTCGTATGTTCCTGGCATTCATACTGGGCGGCATAATAGGGCTTGAACGGGGAGCCAACCGACACCCTGCCGGATTCCGTACATACATACTGGTCTGCATCGGTGCGGCTCTTGCCATGATGACCAACCAGTTCATGCTCCAGACACTCGGCTCCGGCGATCCTGCACGTCTCGGAGCCCAGGTCATAACAGGAGTCGGTTTCCTGGGAGTCGGCACAATAATAGTTACCGGAAGGAACAAGATAAGAGGTCTGACCACAGCCGCAGGACTGTGGGCTGCAGCATGCCTGGGCCTTGCCATCGGTACCGGCTTCTACTCAGGCGCCTGCATCGCAGCTGCGGTCATATTCGTAAGTCTGGCACTGCTGCCGAAACTTGAAAATTATTTTTACAGAAAATCACGGGTCATAGACCTTTACATAGAAGTAGACACCATAGATAACTACAGGAAGATCAAAAAAGCGATATATGATCTCGATTCATCTTTTATCGAAACTCATATCAGCCACTCCACCCCTGTCACACATTCCGGCATACCGCTCAATATCTCGCTGAGGCTTCCCCATGATATGACTCATCGTGAGGCTGTGGAAAAATTAGAACAGATGGATGGCGTCTGCATCGTTGAGGAGTTCTGACGGATCATCCATCCTCAGGGGCTTTGTCAGATAGTGGTCTATACCGGCTCTTGCAGCTTTTTCCCGGTCAGACGGGAAAGCATTTGCAGTCAGTGCTATTATCGGAATGTCACTGTCATCCCTGTTCATGCCCCTTATCATAACAGAGGCCTTATATCCATCCAGTACCGGCATCTCTATATCCATGAAAACGGCTTTATAAAGCCCCTGCTCTGAGGAAATAAACATATCTACAGCTTCCTCTCCGTTTACTGCAGCATCAGCCTTTATCCCAAGATCCTCAAGATATGTCAGAAGGACTTCTCTGTTGTCTTTCTGATCTTCTGCAACAAGGACTATCTTTTCATCTGTTATGCGCTCCTTTTCCTGTTCACGCACCTCGTTTATATCACGCTTGTTTCCTGCAACTTCGAATCCCAGTCTTATTGTCACAGTCGTACCACTGCCCGGGCTGCTGGATATACTGATATCGCCACTGAGGGCATCGACTATCTTCTTTACTATAGCCATGCCAAGACCTGAACCATTTGTCTGTATAACACGCATGTCGTTAGCTCTTACGAACGGCTTATATATATCTTCGAGGAATTCCTCGGACATACCTATACCGTTATCCCGACAGACAAATTCATATGTAGTGCGTCCCGGATCGTCAATGTAAAGCTCCCTGACACTTATCCTTACGAATCCTCCGTCCGGTGTATATTTTACAGCATTGGAAACTATATTTATCAACACTCTCAGTGTATTGCCGTAATCACCGATAAGTTCCCTGTTCACTATATCCTTGTCCGTTATATCGAATACAAGACTTTTCCTGTCAGCTTCAGACTCCGTCATAACCTTAAGATCCTCCGTCAGCTTCCCGATATCGAATTTTCTCTCGCTGACTTCTATACATTCCTGTTCTATCTTTGTCATATCGAGCAGATTGTCCACCAGGTCTATCAGATGGTCTCCGGCAATACTTATTTTTTTCAGACAGCTTTCGACCTTCTCCCTGTCATCAGCATGACGAAGCGCTATGTCACACATACCTATTATCACATTCAAAGGCGTGCGCACCTCATGAG
>CAKQNZ010000221.1 GCA_934255435.1 uncultured Clostridia bacterium
TGCCTTTCACTAATTTACTCCCAAAAGTAATATCGGGATACTTTTCACGATCTATCAACGTGCGTAATGACTTAGATCTTCCGTTTGTAGATTTAACCTCTATCGGAATTAATTTATCCATACCTCTGACAAAAAAGTCTTCCTCCAAAGTAGCATTCTCTTTTTTGTAATAATATAACTCATAACCACATTTGATTAATGCTTCTGCCACAATATTCTCATACAATGCGCCTTTATACACATTCATATTTTTATTGGCACGAAGATCTTCCTGTGCTTCTTCATCCAGCATCGCAACCAGCATTCCCGTATCAAAATAATACAATTTATACTTCTCTTCATCATAATTACCGCGCAATGGTAATTCCGGAAATTGCAGACAATAACATATATTCACCAGCCCGGCATCTTTTAACCATTCGATACATCCACGATAATCCTTAAATCTGGCTCCTTTTGCCACTTTCGATATCTGAAACTTCTTATTATCTTTCGCAAGCTGAATCGGAATATGATTAAATACATTCAATATTCTTGTCTGATCTACTCCCTCTGCGTACTTTCGAATATCCTCTTCATAGTCTGTCAGCAACTGTCTCTGAATCTGCAAGGTGCCTTCAAATGTATCCGTTCGTATATATTCTTTTACCACACCAGGCAATCCTCCCAGAATACAGTAATCTAAAAACAAATTCTGATATACATTCAACTGTCCTTCCGGAAATGGTGTACCCTGTATCATATGATCCAGCATCTCATCTATAACTTCATCAGAATATCCCTTCGCCCATAAAAATTCCTCAAAATCCATAGAATACATTAGATAATCATTTTTATATCCGACACTATTACTTTCGATTCTTTGATATGAAATACCCAGCAACGATCCACTGCATATAACATCAAACCGCCCATCCTGACAGAAAAACTTTAAGGATGTTGCTATCTCTGGGAATTCCTGAAGCTCATCAAACAAAATCAATGTATCCTGTGGTATAAACTTCTTATCAGGATCAATTCTCGATATGTTTTTAATAATATCTGCAGCCGCATATCCTTCCTCTATAATAGTTTTATATTTAGGTTCTTCTACGAAATTGATTTCAATAAACGATGAATAGTTCTCTTTGGCGAATTCGCGAATGGATTCTGTCTTTCCAATCTGTCTGGCACCTTTCACAATTAATGGCTTGCGATTCTCTCCCGCTTTCCATTCTTGTAAATACTGATCTATTTTTCGCTTCAAATACATAATTATCCACCTTCTTTCCTCATCATTTCTAACTTTCTTAGATTTTACCATAAATACGCCGTTTTTTCAATGTCGCAACAATTTCATGAGCGAATCCTCCTCATTTCACCACTATTTTATGAGCGAATTTTCGCATGCTTGCCACTATTTCATGAGCGAATTTCTATATAACAAGCACCATTTCATGATTTAGTGACTATTATATCAGATTCGTACATCTTACTATTATCCACACATGCACCACTGCAAACAACGGCACCAGCGTCCGAAATGACATGTGCTTTGTCTTATGCCTGAATGTCTGCATCCCGATCCAGGCACCTGCTGCCCCACCGATCATTGCAATGCCCAGCAGTGTCTTCTCTGGGATTCTCCATCTGCCCTCCCTGGCATATTTTTTATCCAGGCCATATAAAATAAACGCTATGATATTTACGCAGATGTAGTATATTCCGATAATTCCGTATTCATTTACTATATTCATATTATCATCCTCTTATGTTCTTTCATTTTCTATAGTACCTATCCTATTGAACAAAGACTGTGCCTTGGCACGATTTCTGCATTGCGGCGTATTGCACAAAAAAATCACCGCCCCCACAGCTCTATGTCTGCAAAAACAGTGAT
>CAKQNZ010000222.1 GCA_934255435.1 uncultured Clostridia bacterium
CTTGCGATACCTTCAGTGTACGGCAGTGAATGACCTGTGACATCGTCTTCGATGCCAACAGTGAAGTTGTTCTTAGGTTTCTTGTGATACAGGTTGTCATATATAGCATGTATCATGCCCGGCATAGTATCTTTTGAACCAATACCATAACGTCCGCCGTATACTTCCGGAGCGTTCCTCTCGCCGTAAAGCATTGTCTTGATATCCTGATAAAGCGGCTCACCCAGTGATCCTGGTTCTTTTGTCCTGTCGAGCACTGCGATCCTTTCAACAGTTCTCGGAAGCACCTTCATAAAGTATTCTTTTACGAACGGTCTGTAAAGTCTTACCTTGATAAGACCTACTCTGTGACCTTCCGCCACCATCTTGTTCATAGTTTCTTCGATAGTCTCACATACTGAGCCCATCGCTACGATGACATTCTCTGCATCATGCGCTCCGACATAGTCGAAAGGATGATAACTTCTTCCTGTCATCTCGCTGATCTTATCCATATATTCTACAACTATCTCAGGGATCCTGTCGTAGAATTTGTTTGAAGCTTCTCTGCCCTGGAAGAAAATATCAGGGTTCTGAGCTGTACCTCTTATAACAGGGTGTTCAGGATTGAGCGCTCTGTCTCTGAATTCCTGCACAGCATCCCAGTCTACCAGTTTTCTGAAGTCTTCATAGCTGAACACTTCGATTTTCTGTATTTCATGTGAAGTCCTGAATCCGTCAAAGAAGTGAAGGAAAGGAACTCTGCCCTTTATTGCTGCCAGGTGTGCGATACCACCAAGGTCCATTACTTCCTGTACCGAACCTGATACCAGCATTGCGAAACCTGTCTGTCTGCAGGCCATAACGTCTGAGTGATCTCCGAAAATACAGAGTGCATGCGTTGAAACACTTCTTGCTGCAACATGGAATACTCCAGGAAGCAGTTCTCCTGCGATTTTGTACATGTTCGGGATCATGAGCAGTAATCCCTGCGATGCAGTATATGTGGTTGAAAGTGCTCCTGCAGCAAGCGAGCCGTGAACTGCTCCTGCAGCACCTGCTTCTGACTGCATTTCTGCAACCTTAACTGTCTGTCCGAATATATTTTTTCTCCCGTATGCAGCCCATTCATCAACAACTTCAGCCATTGTTGATGAAGGCGTTATAGGGTAAATTGCTGCGACATCAGTAAAGGCGTATGAAACATGCGCTGCTGCTGTGTTACCGTCCATAGTTTTCATTCGTCTTTGTGTCATATTTCCCTCCAAAGTTTTACTGGTCCAACTATATTGCCAATCAATTTATATAGTTAAACAATTAACGTTTTGCAAATTTCATGCCATTGAGCATGTATGAAATTTTGTACATACTATATACTTTATCCTATAGTTAAGGAATTGTCAATATTGCATTGATAATTATACAAAATACATGAAAAAACTATTGTACATTGAAATTCGGACATTTCAGATACGTCATAGCATTCTGCAATGGCCCTGTGAACCTTCACTGTTGTTATATGTATCGTTTGCTGTTATAATATATTTGTCGAATTATGTTTAAAAAGGAAGTACCGAATATTGAATAAATTTAATAACTGGCGGCATGACAAGGAATTTGATACAAAGACCTTGCTGACCGATATCAATATCAGTAAAAATGAGAATAAATCCGGCGAAACCAGCTCTGCCCCGGAAGCTGACGATTCTTCCGCTACAAAAAAAGCTATTGACCTGAAAGAGCTCTATGATGCGGATACTGAGACGGCTCCTGAGAAAAAGACCCAGGTATACGAACCGAAGCTGCTGACACCTGAAG
>CAKQNZ010000223.1 GCA_934255435.1 uncultured Clostridia bacterium
AGAGTTGTTGTGATAGCTGCTGTAAGAGTTGTCTTACCGTGGTCAACGTGACCGATAGTTCCGATATTGATATGCGGTTTCGTTCTTTCGAATTTTTGCTTTGCCATTTCAAATTCCTCCTAATCTGATTAACTGTGTTGGAGCTGCTGAGCAGACTTGAACTGCCGAACCTCTTCATTACCAATGAAGTGCTCTACCGACTGAGCTACAGCAGCATGCCGATTCCACTTTATGGTACTATATTTTATTGTCTCTGTCAACCTTATTGCAACACCTTTAAGCAATTTACAGTATGCCGCATGACCCCTGCCGATACTGCCACAGCCTGTATGCTTTACATACCGCCTGCGGTACTCAGGCGAAGCATCATCCCTGCAGGTATCTGACTACTTTTTTCTTTGTACGCTGCATCGCATTGTCTATGGATTTCGTGCTTTTTCCAAGCTTTCTGGCTATGGCTGCATAGTCGTTTCCTTTCACCAGCTCGCTCAGCACCTGCATTTCGAAATCACTGAAAATATTATCACCATTATGCAGGATATAATACACGACATCTTTTATCACCAGCATGGATTCAGGGCCCTGTCCCGAACTGTCTGTCAGCGTGTCCACCAGCGTGATATCATCGTTTTCATCCTGCATAGGTTTGTTCAGCGAGATGGATGTGTTCAGTGCTTTGTGCTTGTCCCTGTCCGCCATCCTTATGGCGCTTATTATCTGCCTTGTTATACAGAGGCTTGCAAAAGTCCCGAAAGCTGTGCCACGTCCGGTTTCATACTTTCTTATCGCCTTGATAAGGCCTATCATCCCTTCCTGTACCACATCATCTTCATCTGCACCTGTGATGAAGTACATCTTGGCTTTTATCCTGACAGTTTCTTTATATTTTCTTATCAGTGTCTCTTCTGCATCTATATCACCGGACTGTGCCATCTGCACAAGCTCCGCATCAGTGCAGGCAGTAAAACCTGCAGCCTCACCGTTCAGCATGATATTATCCTGCATTTTTTCATTCCTGTTCTGCAAGTCTTTGTCTCACTATCTCATACATCAGTATGGATGCGGCGTTGGATGCATTGAGAGAGGTTATCCTGCCTTTCATGGGTATCGAAACGACGAAGTCGCACTTTTCCCTGACGAGCCTGCTTATCCCTGATCCTTCGCTGCCTATGACTATACCTGTCCCACCGGTGAGATCCTGCCTGTAGTAAACACTGCCGTCCATATCGCATGCTCCGATCCACAGACCATGCTGCTGCAGATATTCTATCTCACGGGATATGTTTGTAACTCTGGCGCACAGCATATGCTCCGATGCTCCTGCCGATGTCTTTGCAACAGTTTCGTTGACAGTAACGGACCGTCTCTTCGGTATTATGATGCCATGCACGCCGGCGCACTCCGCAGTCCTCATGATGGCTCCAAGGTTATGAGGATCCTCAAGGCCGTCAAGGATCATGACAAAAGGCGGTTCTCCAAGCTTTTCGGCCTTCGCCAGTATCTCATCGACAGTGGCGTATCTGTAATCGGAAACCACGGCGATGACGCCCTGATGGTTCGTCCCTGAGGCCTCCTTGTCCAGCCTTGCACGGTCGCTGTAGTTCAGAGGTATCTTTTTTGCCTTCGCTTTAGCTGCGATCTGTTTCACCGAGCCCTCTGCGCCTTTCGCCACGGTTATTTTTTCTATTTCTCTGTCGCTTTTCAGTGCCTCCAGCACTGCA
>CAKQNZ010000224.1 GCA_934255435.1 uncultured Clostridia bacterium
GATTTTATAGAATTAATTTTATGTTGTCTTCCAGTTATTTTCTCACATCCTATCACAAAATCAATTCAGAATCAATAACGAATTAAGTAAATAATATTTTTATATTTCTGCTTATCATCTTGACATAGTTTGTTTTAAGCAGTATACTCATCGTACCTTTTAAGCAACTTTTATTTTCCATCCAGAGGAGGATGTCTATGAATCACAAATCTATCAATTATGAATCTGAACAGAATACAGAGCGCGTTAATGAAGTTCATGAAGCTATGCCTGCTTATGCCGTTCCACGAAAAAGACAGGGTGAATATACCTTAGAAGACTACTATGCTCTTCCTGACGATATTCGTGCTGAACTGATTGACGGCGAACTGATCTTTCTGGAAGCTCCCTTATCTATTCATCAGGAATTAATTGGCGAATTATTTTTTGAAATCAAGCTGTATATACGTACCAATAACGGTCCTTGTAAGATTCTTCCATCACCGTTAGATGTGCAGCTTGACTGTGATAACCGCACGATGCTCCAGCCTGACATTTCCGTCATCTGTCATCGTGACCGCATCGTGAAAAAAGGCGTATACGGTGCACCCGATCTCTGCATTGAGATTGTCTCCCCGTCCAGCCGAAAAAGAGATTATGAAAAGAAACGTATGAAATACCAGAATGCCGGCGTACGCGAATATTGGATCGTAGATCCTAAGCCAGAATCTGTCCTGTGTTACTTCTTTGAAGAAAGTGACGAGCCTCATTCTTATACTTTCGACAATAAGATTCCTGTCCGTATCTATGACAGCAATCTGGTCATCAATTTTGCAGAAATTAAGGAGCGGCTTGTATAAACCGCTCCATGATGACATTTCTTTTTTATGCTTTATATGACTATTTTTCATGTCAGTTTAGCCAATGCTCCTAACTGCCCATTCAGCAATCTTCTGTTCAGAAGCTTTTGCCTCAGCTCCATGAATCGCAAGACTTGTCCCAAAGATTGCACTCTTGCACGCCTTTTTAAGTCCCTGTTCGCTGCTTCCCAATCCACTGCCTTCATGTGTCATTAATCCCATTACTTTCCTGCCCGTGAAATCAAGCTTCTCAAGTTGTGTAAATACCGCCATCGGATAGGTTCCACACCAACACGGTCCACATACAAAAATATTGTCATATGCAGCAATATCTTTTAAATATGTTTTCAATTCCGGTCTGGCATCCTCCTGCCATTCTTTCTTTGCTTCTTCTACACATGCACGATAGCTCTCTCCATACTCCGTTACGGTTTCGATTTCAAAGAGATCTCCTCCCACCGCTTTCTGGATGTATTCTGCACAGATTTCTGTGTTTCCCTTTGCAAGCTTCTCTATATTACCATTCACGTAATTCTCACCCTTTCGAGAATAGTAGATGATCAAATTCTTCGCCATATCCGTATTCCTCCTGTCTGAATGTTTAATTACCTTTGTATACTCATACATTTTACTCGTCTGTGGCTATTCAGGCAAGAGTAAACTTATCAGATTCTTGGTATTCATTCTCTTTATCGGCATCGTTTTTAACAAGCAATTCTACTACTCCATTGCGATTAATATCCGTTGCATAAAGACTATATTTTGTAGTTATTCGTATGGATTTTTCTTGTTTTTTATGATATTTTCTAAATAGTATCAATAATTAAAAACCATTTCAAAGGAGGTATCCGTAT
>CAKQNZ010000225.1 GCA_934255435.1 uncultured Clostridia bacterium
CGATAACAGAATCTGACATAGTCAGATTCTGTTATCGCTCGCCAATTTGTGTATTTCTCTATATCTTTTGACATTTGTAAATTTTACCCCTTATACATTTTGCGAATCTAACCAAGCAAGCGCTGTTTTCTCGTCTGTTTCAATTGCTATTTCAACTGCTTTGACCGCAGCATCTAAAAGCTTTTTAGATTTTTTTCTTAATCTAAAAGATTCCTGAACTTTTTCTGCAATCTCTTTTTGCGTAATTTCATCCAATTCGGGCAATGGCATTTTTTCTAATTCATCTTTGGAAATAGCAGTTAAAATTGTTCCTGAACAACGTTTTTTCAATAATGCTTGTATTGGCTCTGATTTAAATAAAACCAATAAAGTTTCCGGATTGTATTCTTCAGAATCAAGAACATAAAACCCTGTGGAACATACCGCATTATTAAATTCTTCAGTTATTAAAGCGCAACTTTGTAAAGAACCTTCAATAGAAGAAATTATTACTTGTCCCGTTTTTACTAAACGCCTTGCGCGACTAGGCAAATCTTTACCACATATTTTATCTGGAGTAGAAATCTCCCCCATTAAATTAACGTTTGCTAACTCAATATATTGATAAATCTCTTCATCTTCGGGCATAAAATTCTTATCAAATATATTGCAAGAACTACACACTGTATTAGTTGTGCAAATTTGTTTTTCTATTTCCTCATATTTAGGCTGATAATATTCAGCATCTAAACGACCTGAAATATTAAAGGAATCTGATAATGTCTTAATAGATATTGATTTTTTTAAATTTAATTCATTACAAAACTTATCTTTTAATAATTTATCAGCTTTGTAATAATAATATTTTGAAATCTTCAACAACTCATAAGAGCTCTTAAATTTATAAGTAATCTTTTCACAAAAGCCACGAGAAAAGATAGGTAACTTTATATCTTTTAGCTTTGCCGGGCTAAAATTAGTTTGGTTACCCTTCATTGAATTTTTATCTATTTCAAGTCTCCCGTATTTACTTTGCAAATATGCAACAAAATATTCTGGGGTTATTTCATCACTTACATTTACT
Organism: uncultured Clostridia bacterium; assembly: GCA_934255435.1. Taxonomy (GTDB): domain Bacteria; phylum Bacillota; class Clostridia; order Peptostreptococcales; family Anaerovoracaceae; genus Lentihominibacter. The sequence goes on from CAKQNZ010000225.1 coordinate 1,064, forward strand.
CTAAACAAATAAGAAGCAAATGCATAATCGCATTCTTCCATTATTACCGCAGCACGTCCCACTAAATCAGGATTACCATTTGTTCGGCAGACTAATACATCTCCTTTGTGTAATTTTAAATCTTCAAATTGTTGTTGTGATATAATGTCACAATATTTAGCAGGTTCTTTAATAAAATATGTTTCAAATTCATTTAAACGTAAAATTGGATATCCATTCTTTTCCTTATTTAGAAATTCTGAAGTTCCATATTGTACGCGATTAATATACTTAACAGCAGAATCAATATTATTTCCTTGAAGATTTTGCGCAGTAAAATAATCAGCCTCTAATCTAAAATAATCAGTTGCTTGAATAACTCCCGAAAACTTACATTCTGTTATATCCAGCCCGTCCATTAAAGCTTTATATTTTGCTTCATCGAAAGGTTCAACAGACGGGCTTATTGAAAAAAACTTAATCCTTCCTTTTTGGCAAATTCTGCAAATGCTTCGGCTATGCCATCGCCTGTAATCCCTTCGTGATTATATAAATCTTGGTCAACAACTAAGTGTCCGTGTGAGTCAA
>CAKQNZ010000226.1 GCA_934255435.1 uncultured Clostridia bacterium
CACCTGAAGACGACATCTATGAAGACGTCCTCGCACAGCTTTCATGGGCACCCACAAAGCCGAAGTACTGGTTCGAGGAGTTCGGGGACTACTGGTCCTGCAGCTGCGGACATATCAACAGAGGCGACAGCTGCAAAAACTGCGGTCTTTCACGAGATATCCTCCGTTCACTGTTCATACTCCATAAGCCGGCAGACGAGCCTGGCAAACTCAGTAAAAAGCTCAGGAAGACAAAAGCTCTGGCCGACAAGGAGGATGCTCTGCATAATGCGAGAGAACAGCAGGCAGGAACGGCATCTGGCACAGATATTAACAATATCAGGCCTATTGCAAAACCGGCTGATATACAAACCAGCGAGCCTGTAAAATCATCGGTCATCGATGATCTTCCCGCCAGCGGATCAGACATAAATGCACCTGATACTGCCAAAAACATCATCAGGATCACTGATAATATGACGCCTGCTCCAGACAGCATCAAGCTATCTGAAGATACAGGATACCATCAGTCGAAAAAGGATGCCGCACTATCTTCGGGCACGAATGACCTTGCAGCAACACCGGCATCATACAGTTTTTCTGACACACTCAGAAAAAAGAAAAAAATGATCATAATTATCATATCTGCTGTTATCCTTGTGGCACTGCTGACCATCGGAGGCTATTTCATTTATAAATACTTCGCAGCACCAGCCATGGCATATGAAGAAGCGCAGAAACTCCAGTCCTCAGGAAAGTATACAGAAGCTATACAGAAATACGAAGAGCTGGGTGATTACAAGGATTCAAAGGACCTGATATGGAGCTGCTACTGCAGCATAGGCGACAGATACTTCGACGAAGGAAATTATGCCGAAGCTATCAAGACATACAACACTGCTCTTGAGCTCAAGGAAAGCGATACGCTACATGACAAGATATGGAAAAGCTACTGTAAAACAGCTGACCGCTATCTTGAGAAGAAAAGCTATGAAAAGGCTATCACCACTTATAACAAAGCTCTTGAGCTCAAAGACAGCAACAATGTCCGTGACAAGATCAACAAGGCTAAATATGGCTATGTCCAGGCACGCAAGGCAAAAGGCGGCGACAAGTTCGAAACATATCTGTCAGAACTTATGAAGATAAACTACTCCGGTGTGCGTGAAATATATGACGAATACTACGCATGGCATGTCACCATAATAGCTAACAATTCCGAAACGGATTTCAGCAATGACATGAAGAAAATAGGCAGACGTGATACAGCATATTTCCACACGTCATTAAGTGGAGGCGAACCCGATGAAACCATAGATCTTTACTACGAAGTGACATGGCCAAACGGATCGCATCAGATATTCGATACAGAAAACTCATGGAAATCAGGTGCAAAGATGACCGCACGATTCCAGTATCCGATGCCGCTGTTCGGACGACAGGGAAAACTGACATTCAAACTGTATGATAAATCCACACAGGAACTTCTCGGAACGGACAGTATAACATTCACAAAATAAGCATAACAAATACAATATGTATTCAGAAGCCTGAGGCACAGCATCTCAA
>CAKQNZ010000227.1 GCA_934255435.1 uncultured Clostridia bacterium
CCTCTACAGGAAAGTATAAATATGCAGCTGCAGCAAACAACGAACCGACCGTTTCCAACAGACTTTCGAATATCTACCGTGAAACAGTCAAATCAGTAGTATACTCTGAAAATATAGTACTGGTCAAATGCCTTTCAGGATGTGCCAGTGCTGCTGCAGAAGCTCTGGACATGATGAGCCTGCCGCATATCATCGGTTCTGTTGCAGGAGACAATACTATAATGTTTGTCACCGACTCTTCCGAAAATTCGCCGGAAGTCGTGGATGAACTCAACAAACTGCTTATGAAGAACAGTTGATCCCTTCTGCTCGCATACATACAGAGAGGTAGGCAATGATAAGACATATCAGCATAAGAAATTTTGCAATAATAGAAAAGACAGATATAGATTTTCATGACGGTCTCAATATCATAACCGGCGAAACCGGCGCCGGAAAATCCATAATGATCGAAGCTGTCAGTCTTGCTCTTGGCAGCAGGGCTGATACCGCTTTCGTCCGCTCAGGCTGTGACAAGGCCACGATACAGATGATCGCTGACTACAAAGGCTCCGAATACATCATAACACGAGAGATCTCAGCAGCAGGCCGCAACCTCTGCAAAGTCAACGACGAGATAGTCACTCTCGGTCATCTCAGTATGCTGTGCAGGAAGGTCGCTGATATCCACGGACAATACGATCATCAGTCACTGCTGAACCCTGAATATCATATAAGGCTTGTGGATCTTTACAAAAAAGACCTGATAGAGCCCGCTAAAGAAAAAGTCGCTGCACTTTACGATAACTATGCGGCACTTAGGGGCGAACTGAAAGCTCTTATCACACAGGCGAACAAAGACAGACGTGAAAAGGATTTCATGGAGTATGAATTCCGTGAACTCGATGATGCTCAGCTGCGTACAGGAGAGGATGACGAGCTTGAAGAAGAGATCGCACTGCTCCTGAACAGTGAAAAGATATATGAGAATCTGTCAAATGCATACATGATATCATGTGATGATGAATATTCCGTACAGACAGCACTGAAAAAAGTATCTGATCTTCTTTCTGAAACCGGGGAATTTTCTCAGGAGCTTTCGGAGCTCAGCAGCAGGATGTCCGAACTCTACTATGAATTCGAGGATGCATGTCACTCCATCAGAGACTGCAGGGACAGGACTGTATTTTCACCAGATGAACTGGACACAGCCATCGCAAGGATCGAAGTCCTGAATAAGCTCAAAAACAAACACGGTAAGTCCATAGCTGAGCTTATCGAATACAGGGATGAACTTGATGAAAAGCTGTCACACATAGAAAACTCCAGCGACATAAAAGAAAAACTCGAACATGAGCTGGCTGAATGCCGCAAAGCTCTGATCGATGCATGCAGCAGACTTTCCGAAGCCAGGAAGGAATCGGCTGCAGAGCTTGAAACAAAGATAACAGCTGAACTTAAACAGTTGAATTTCAATGACGCCGATTTCCATATATCTTTCACGACTGCTGAAAGTTTTTCTGCAGCAGGTACCGATATCGTCGAATT
>CAKQNZ010000228.1 GCA_934255435.1 uncultured Clostridia bacterium
GATTTGCATCGTCTTTCCAGCTCCACGTGCCGAAAATTTCTGTTCCGCCCACGGTTGCCATGGGCTTGGCAAGGTCAGGGGAGACAGCTTCGCCGGTGTAGGTCACGGTGATGTCGCTGGCGGAGATTTCCGGCGTGGGCAGGTCGAGCGATTTCACAGTAAACCGGACATCAAAGGATTCGTAGTTGGCAAAGCTGTAAGTAACGGTAAATTCGCTGATTTCATTTGGCTTTCTGGTGATCTTGTCTTTGCTCGCATTTAGCCGGAAAACATAATCAAATTTGTATAAACTTGACATGGCAAAGCCTTTTACACTTCCGTTGACAAGCGCCACACCAGTGGGGGCTACGCCCTGATAGTTCGTAGTGGTGTCATAGAGCGCTGCGAGCAGGAACGCGGCGTCAAGGCTCAGAGGATGCATATCTGTATCGGTGTACGGCCATGTTCCCACCAGATGCTCTGTCTTATGGCCTGCAATTTCTGCTTTTTGAATGGTGAATTCTTCTGTAGGGATGCTATTGAATATGTAGTTCGAGTTCTCTGTAGCTTTGATTGTGACGGTAGCCGTGCCTGCGTTGGTATTATTGTCGTAAATAATTTCATATTCATTAGGGCTAATTTCATACATCCCATCGGAAACAGAAATTTCAGGTTCTTGTGGTTCACCATTGTAGATTAGATTCTTGTCGGAGTTAAGCAAAAAGTTAATAAACGTTATTTTAACCGTCGCGCGCGCAATGGTCACCTCAAGCGAAGAAACATTTGTACCCGAGTGGTTCGCGTCCGGTTCAATCTTGTAATAGACCTTATACTTGCCAGCGTTGGTTGCCTTGGGAATCTCAGGAGACCAGTCCTCGCCGTTGTTCGTGAGACTGTAGACGATTGTGCCGTCGCCGGTTTCGCCGCCGGAGACCAGCGCCTGCGCATTGCCGTTGTAGGTGAGGTTTTCTACCGCAGTCGGTACGGACGTATATGCTGCTTTCGAGCGCGTAACCTCGATGTAGCAGGGGAGCGGGGCTTGTACGCTGTAGAAGATGCCGCTTTCATCATTTTTATAGATTGCATTTACGATGAAGCGATACTTTCCAATGCCCAGAGAGCTGGTTGTGACGGTAAATTTAGTGCTGTCCGTGAGCTTCGTATAAAGCGGCCAGCTGTCGTCTGAATTTTGCTTGGCATAGTACCATACAACGAATGCGTCGCCGAAATTTTTGAAATCAGCACCGCGTTCCAGTTTTGCGCTGAGCCTGAGCTCCGTACCATACTCAATACTGGTGCTGTTGGGGCTCTTGCTCAGCGTAACGTCTTTGATTGGTGCTTCAATCACCTTGACCGGGCCGGTGACACGTTCGGCGGTCATATCGACAAAGCTGCTGCCGTTATCGTAGGCAAGCGTCAGACCGAACGGGATAATATCCGCCAGCGTCCGGTCGGTGGCAGCAAGACTGCGCTCGAACGTACCGCCTGCGATTTTGACATTGGCAGCGCTGCCGATAGTCAGTACGGGCTGGAAAAC
>CAKQNZ010000229.1 GCA_934255435.1 uncultured Clostridia bacterium
ACACTAAAGAGATAGAAGTCTGTTCCAGGTCTTCGTGTAGTAGCGGACGCGATATTGCACCGCGGTAAAACCTTCGTTCATAAGCAACATCCCATCTTATGACACTTTACGCACAATACCTACTCTACGTGATTTCAATTCTAACATATGGTTTTATATTTGTACAGCTGTATTTAGAAAATATTTTCAGGTGTGGGAAGTTCGTTTTCGTGCAGAAAAGCAAAACTGTACTTCAGGTAAGCAAGTTCTCCTGCAGAATTGGAGGCGTCTTTGAATTTGATATAATAATATACTTTGGATATTATACGATCAGTTTCATTGACGGCTGCAGTATCTATGAAAAATGCGGAGGCTTCCCTGAATCTGTCCCAGTTTTTTGAAATATAGTCGAACTCCGACATAGCTGTTTTCCAGTCATCTTTTTCTATGGCAGGTATTATACGACTGTCTATCCTTGTTTTATAATCATCTACTGTGTCCGAAGAAAATTTATCATATATCCCCCACGGTACCAGAAGGATTATGAGACAGGCTATGGATATTATCAGATCTTTCATTTTGAACCCTCCTTTGATGTAATACTTTCTTTGCACTGGATACCGGATGAGGGCGTGACTTCGCAAGCTGCGGTGTTGTTATCCCTGGACATGTATACATGGAGGGCCGCTTTTTCATCACAGAAAGCCAGAAAAACTGAACTGATGCCACCTGATACGCCAGTTTCTGACAGAGAATCTTCGAGACTTTTCTCGCTCCAGCCGGAACTTTCCATGTTGCTGCGGTAGAGCACTCCGTCGGAAATGAGGACAGAAGGCATGGTTTCTCTCTTTTTTATTACAGATATATCTTCAGATGTGACAGGTTTTTTGCCTGCTTTCTGGATTATAGACAGATCACCGTTAGCTTCCATGACAGCATATTCGACATCGGAAATAGAAGGCGTACTGCCGATGCGAAGCTGTTCCATAAGATCGTTTATGCTTATCCTCAGTTTCTTCATTTCGCTGAGGTTTATTTTGCCTTTATCGATCAGGACGCTGGGTCTGCCTCCAAAAAAATTTTTCATCTTTTCACTTTTTATGGAAAGGAAAGAGATAAGAACCTGCAGCAGGAGCAGTGTGAATATTGCAGTGACACCTGTTATCATGGAAACATCAGGTGACTCGATCGGGATCGAAGCCAGCTCTGCTATCATGAATATTACGATGAGCTGGAACGGGGACATCTTGGAAAGTTCCCCTTTGCCCATTATACGAAGTACGAACAGAACGATAAAATAAAGAAGTATCGTTCGGATAAGAACATTTGCCAATTTAAAACACCTCACAGAATATATTTTGCAGGATAACTGCTGTTTCTCTTGTGGTATTTTGTGCAGTTGTACGGATTATATACGGCAGGCATTCACCATACAGGTTGCAATGCGATCAGACTCTTTTAAAAAAATGAACTTGTTTTTGTAAATGGCGGATGTGTCATCTGTATTTACGCTGTCCTGTAC